>JAKIWY010000066.1 GCA_022749835.1 Thermoplasmata archaeon
GCTCGCCGAGAAGGATCTCAACATCGGGCTCGCCGGGAGCGCTATCATCGGCGACCGCCCTCTCGACATCCTGGCCGGGGAATCGATGGGGCTGTTGACCGCCGCCGTGCCCGCGCGGGGCCGGGACTCCGGATTCCAAATCGAGGCAAAGGCCCAGGGGGCCCGGCCGGACCTCGTCGCCCCTTCGTTCCTCGCGGCGGCCCTCAGAATCCTTCTCCGGGGATAGCCCGCCCCCTCTCACGAGCGGATAAGTACTGCCGCACCACGGCCCCCCGAAGCGCCGCGCATGCTCCAACTTCTGTACGCCGCGACGGGCGTTGTTGTCACTGGCCTACTTGCCGGAGGGGCGGTCGCCAGCGGGGCCCTCACGCGGCCCGCAGGGGTCGTCGCGGCGCTGTTTGGAGTGGTGATCGTGCTGGTCGCCGGTTTCGCCTACCTGGCCCTTCTGGTGCTCTTCGTGGTGGCGAGCGTGCTCGCGACCCGTTACCGGTTCGACGTCAAGGCGACGGCGCACGTCCAGGAAGGGGTCCACGGAGAGCGGGGGGTCTCCAACGTCCTCGCCCACATCCTCGTCCCCTGCGGCCTCGTCCTCTTGGCCCACTTCGGGCCGTGGCAGTTCCACGGCGCGATCCTCGCCCCGCTCTACGCTTCCGCGCTCTCCTTCGGTGCGGCCGACACCTTCGCGAGCGAGTTCGGGGTGCTCGCCGGGAACGCTCGAAGCATCATCTCCGGTGGCCCGGTGACCGCGGGAACGAACGGGGGGGTCTCCGCGGTAGGCGAAGCTTGGGCGGTGGTCGGGGCGCTGACCACGGCCGTCGTCGGGCTGGTCCTCCTGAGGTCGCTCGGCTCCCCCTACGGCAGTGCTACGCTGTTCCTCTTCACGGTCGCGATCGCCGGGTTCCTCGGGTGCCAGGTCGATAGCGTGCTCGGGGAGACGCTCGAGAACCGCGGAGTGCTCACCAAGGGGGGCACGAATCTCCTCTCCATGGTCGCCACCGTCGGTATCGCCGCCGTCCTCCTGGCGTTGGGCGGGGGCTATCGGTAGTGCCGCCCGGCCCCCGTCGCCCCAAGGGAGTCGTCCTCCTCTCCGGAGGCATGGACAGCGCCACCGTGCTCGCGATCGCGCGGCGCGAGCTTTCGGAACTGCACACGCTATCGATCGGCTACGGCCAGCGCCACGCCCGGGAGCTCATGGCCGCCCACCGGCTCGCCCGGCATTTCCGGGTGAAGCGCGAGGTCGTCGTCGAGCTGCCGGTCGCTTCGCTGCTCCGCTCCTCGCTCACCGACCGAAGCCGCCGGATCCCCTCCGGCCGGCGGCGCCGTAGCGGGATCCCCTCGACGTACGTGCCGGCGCGCAACACGATCTTCCTATCGATCGCTCTGGGCTACGCGGAGAGCCATCGCCTCGAGCGGATCTACCTCGGCGTGAACGCCGTGGACTACTCGGGGTACCCCGATTGCCGGCCGGAGTTCCTGCGTGCGTTCAACCGCCTGGCGGCCCTCGCCACCCGGAGCGGGGTCGAGGGGCAGGGGCGCATCCGGGTGCTCGCGCCGCTCCTTCGCCTTTCGAAGTCGCAGATCGTCCAACGGGGCGAGGCGCTCGGCGTGCCCTGGGCGATGACGTGGAGCTGCTACCGGGGGGGGCGGCGACCGTGCGCCCGCTGCGACTCCTGTCTCCTGAGAGAGGCCGGCTTCCGGGACGCCGGGGCGGTCGACCCGCTCGTTACGATGTGACCGCGGGCAACGGCTGAGTGCAGAACTGGCAGCGCTGCGCCAGGATCGGGACGGTCGCTAGGCACTGCGGACACGCTCGGGTCGTTGGCGGCGCCGCGGCGAGCCGGGCCTTCCGCCTCTCCTCGACCTTCGCCACGGGCCGGACGATCGCGAAGAAGACGACGAGAGCGATCAGGACGAACGCGATGACCGCGTTGACGAACAGTCCGACATGGAATATGCTGTGGCCGACCGTGAAGTTCTCTCCGGAGAAGTCGGCGTTCCCCGGGATGCCGATGAGCGGCGTGACGATGTCGGTGACGAACGCGGTGACCACGGCCGTGAACGCCGCGCCGATGATGAACGCCACGGCGAGCTGGATCACGTTTCCCTGCGAGAGGAACGTCTTGAACTCCTCGACAACTCCCATGATGCTATTCCTGGTATCGTCGGATACTTCCCTGGCAGGGAACGACCCGGGTTAAAGGTCCTTCGGCGGGGAGGCCTACATCCGCTCGAGCCGGTCCATCCCGAGGAGGTCGAGGCAGACCCCGAGGCTCTCGCGGAACGCCGTGACGAGCGCGAGTCGGCTCGCCCGTTCCTCGACCGCGGTGAGGACCGGGACCGACTGGTAGAAGCGGTGGAACGCTTCGGCTAGGTCGTGCGCGTACCCCGCCAGGGTGTGCACATGAGCGGTGCGGGCCACGTACGCAATCGTCCGGGGAAGCCGGGAGATGACCTGCACGAGCGCCAGTTCATCCGGGTGGCTGAGCTTGACGACCCCGAGCCGCTGGAGAGATGAGTCCTCCCCGGCCTTGCGGAGGAGCGAGGAGGCCCTTGCGTAGGCGTACTGGAGGAACGGGCCGCTTCGGCCTTCGAAGCTGAGCGCGTCCTCCCATCGGAAGGTGACGGACTTGTCCGGGGCGACCCGGACGATGTGGTAGCGCACCGCCCCCGCCGCGACGCTCTCGGCGATCGCGGCCACCTCGGTTTCGACGAGCTCGGTGTGGCGGCTCAGTACCTCCTTCTTCGCCCGCTCGACGGCCTCGTCCAGGAGGTCGTCGAGGTAGATCGCCGAGCCCCGCCGGGTCGACATCCCGCCCCCCTCGGGGACGGTGATGTACTGGTAGATCACGAACTCCGGGCGTCGGGGCTCCCCGATCTCGGCGAGCATCGCCTCGAGGGTCCGTGCATGCAGGCGATGGTCCTGCCCTAAGACGTCGATCACCCGGGGGAAGCTCGCGAACTTCGAGAGGTGGTAGGCGACGTCCCGGGTCTGGTAGAGGCTGGTACCGTCGGCGCGCGTCACGATGACCCTCGAGCTCTCCTTCGGGAGTCCGTAGCCCGAGGTGTCGAGCGCCCAGGCGCCGTTCTCCTCCCGCACGGCGTGCGGTGCCGTGCGAAGTCGCTGGATAACCCGCTCGACCGAGCCGTCGGTCAGAAAGCTCGACTCCCAGACGAGCTCGTCGAAGGCGATGCGGATCCGCTCGAGCGACCCCAACATCCCGGTGAGGATCTGCTGGGCGAGCGCGTGGTGCTCGGGCGGGGCGCTACCGGCCTCGAGCCGCCGGGAGAGCTCGGCGACCGCCTCGGCCGCATCGGGGTGCGTCTTGAGGTAGGCGCTGACGAACGGATACGGTCGGCCCAGTCGGACGTGGGGCCGGAGCTCCGCATCCGGCCGGGGCGGAGCCTTCGAGACGCCGTCGCGGATCTCTTCGGGCCACCCGGACTGCGGCATCGACCAGATCCAGGTGATCATCGCGGCCTGGCGCCCGACGTCGTCGATGTAGTAGTGGGTCGTCACGGGGGAGCCGGCGGCCCGCAGGACCCTCGCGAGCGTGTCGCCGATGATCGCGTTGCGGACCCTGCCGATGTGGAACGGTCCGGTCGGGTTCGAGCTCGTATGCTCCACGCAGACGGCACCCCCGGAAACTTCGGTGTGCGCGTAGCGGGCCCCGCGGGAGAGGACCATGCCGAGGGTCCGGCCGATGAGCCAATCCGGCTCGGCCCGGAAGTTGAGGTACGCGCCCACGGCGCTCGCCCCTGCAAGCCACCGGAACTCTCCGACGCGCTGGCAGAGCGCCTGGGCGAGCTCCTCGGGCTTGCGTCCGCAGGTTTTCGCGAACCGGTGGAGGGGAAGGGCAACGTCCCAAGCGGCGCCACCCTCCAGGTCGAGCTGGGAGATGACCTCGGCCGCGGTCGCCGGAACCTTCTCGGCGGCGAAGGCATCGACGCAGGCCCGAACGAGGGCATCGACGAACGGCCGCCACGGATCCGGGTCGGATTCGGCGTCGGCCGGTTCGACGCCCGCTGCCATCGTCCTCGGGGGAAACGCTATGACGGCGGATTCGTCTTAACGATTCCTCCGTGGCCGCGCTCGTCCTCCTACGCTACGGCGAGCTCGCCCTCAAATCCCCGCCGGTGCGCCGCGAATTCGAACGGACGTTGAAGCGCAACGTCCTCGACCAGTTCCTCTCCGAAAAGGCGAGCTGCCGGATCCGCGCCGACCACGGCCACATGTACGTGGAGGCCGACGATAGCGAGCTCGCGCTTCGACTGCTTCGCCGGGTGTTCGGCGTGACCTCGGCGAGCCTCGTCCACGAGGTGCCGACCGACCGGGCGTTGATCACGCAGGCCCTTCTCGCCCTGGCGGAACCGATCCTGCCCCCCGGGACCACGTTCGCCGTGCGGGCCCGCCGCACCGGTACCCATCCGTTCACCAGCCAGGAGCTCGCGAGGGACCTGGGAGGGGACGTCCTCGACCGGTGGCCCGACCGGGCCCTCAAGGTCCGCCTGGACGACCCCGCGGTAGAGCTCCACGTCGAGGTGCGGGGTCCCAGGACCTATCTCTCCCTCGGGCGCGTCCAGGGCCCGGGGGGCCTTCCTCTCGGGGTCGCGGGGCGGGTGGTCGCCCTGGTCGACGGCAAGCGCGGAGCGCTCGGCGCCTACCTGATGATGAAGCGGGGCTGTCGGACCTCGTTCGTGACGACCGGGCCCGGGCTCTCCCTTGTCGAGCGGACGCTCCTCAAGCTCGACCCGCACGCTGGGACGACCGTCGCCCCGCCCGGCGATGACGAGCCGACCGCCTCGCTGCGCGCCGCGGCGGACGCCGGCCACGCCGACGGGGTCGTCCTGCCGATCTCGGTCGAAGGATACGCCGAGGCGCACGGGACCTTCGGGGACCGGGTCCTCTTCTCCCCGACGGTCGCCTTCACGGACGAAGAGGTCGAGCGGCGCTGGCACGAGGTCGAGGAGGTCGCTTCGTGACCCCACCCACACCCCCCGGACGCCTTCGGACCCTGGAGGAGGTAGCCGAGCCCACGCGCGGGCCCGAGCCTGTAGTACCCGATCCCACTCCTTCTTCCGCGCCGGAGCTGTCGGGATCGACCCGCCGACTGATCGCTCGGCAGGACCGGTGGCTCGAAGAGCGCGGTCGCTTCGAGGCGATGCGCGAGCGTGCCCACCCGAGCGAGGCGACCCCCAGCGCCGGGCCGGCTCCGCCCGTGCCATTGAAGGTCCCGGAGCGCCGAGCAGAAACACCCGATCCGGTGGCGGCGACTCCCCCTGCCCCGTCCGCCTAGCGCAGCCCCACCCCTCCCGAGGGCCCCGAGACTCCCCATCGACGCCGTTCCGAGGCACTTATCTAGGGAGCCCGGGTGGCCGGGGCCGAGTCGTTGTTCATGAAGCAGTGGACGGTCACCGGAGAGTTCTACGCCCGACGGAACAACTGGCAGCCGTTCACGAAGCATTGCGAGGCTCCGGACGCCCCGCACGCTCGGGAGTGGGCGATGTCGGAGATCGGTGGCTGCCACGGCGTCAAGCGGCGGGGCATTCGGATCGCCGGGGTCGTCGAGGTGCCCGGGTGAACGCCGGACCCCAGATGATCACCGAGGAGCAGGTCCAGGAGGACCTCCTGCGGCTGGACGCCTATCGCAACCAGCTCAACGCGATGCTCCAGCAACTGCAGATGCTCGCGAACTCCCGGGTCGAGCACATCCGGGCCCGCGAGTCCTTGGAGGGGCTCGAGCGGGCGCCGAAAGACGCCGAACTGCTCGTCCCGGTCGGTGGAGACACCTTTTTCCGGGGCATCCCTGCGCCCGACTCCCGCGTGTACCTCGGGATCGGTTCGGGAGTGGTCGTCGAGATGGAGCGGCCCAAGGTGAGCGAGCTGCTCGCCGAGCGCCTCAAGCGCATCGAGCAGGCGTCGGTCGAGCTCGAGGGCCAGGTCCGCTCGCTCGAGGAGAGGGTCCAACAGCTCTCCCAGCGCCTCGAGGCGATCTCCCGTGGGGCCGGTGGAGAGCCGGGCCTAACGGACGATGTGGGCCGCGATTAAGGCGAAGCTCCGGGGCACTGCCCCGAGCGAGGAGCCGCCGAGCGCTCCGTCCTCCTCCACCGCTCCGGCCGCGCCCGCCGGTGGCCCGTTCTCAGAAGGCCTCTTTGCGAGCCGGGTCAGCGAGGCGAAGCTCGATGACGTCCTCGACGAGCTCGAGCTCGTGCTCCTCCAATCCGACGTCGCGATGCCCGTCGTCGACAAGATGCGAAAGGATCTCAAGAAGACGCTCGCGGGCCGGCGGCTCAAATGGGGCGCGGACCTCGAATCGGCGGTCCGCTTGACCCTCGAGACGACGGTCCGGGAGATCTTCAGTGCGGCGACCACCGACCTGTTCGAGCGGATCGCCGCGAAGGTGCCGGGACCGTACTCGATCCTGTTCGTCGGGGTGAACGGGACGGGGAAGACCACGACCGTCGCCAAGCTCGCCGGATTGCTGCGCGACCGGGGGCTGACGGTGGTCATCGCCGCCGGCGACACCTTCCGGGCCGGGGCGATCGAGCAGCTGCTCGTGCACGGGGAGCGGCTCGGGGTCAAGGTCGTCCGGCAGCAGGAGGGAAGCGACCCGGCCGCGGTGGCCTACGATGCGATCGAGCACGCGAAGGCCAAGAAGCTCGACGTGGTCCTGATCGACACCGCCGGCCGCCAGCACACCAACGAGAACCTGATCGCCGAGGCGAAGAAGATCCGACGGGTCGTGAAACCGGACCTCACGCTGTTCGTCGGCGACGCGCTCTCGGGCAACGACGTGGTCGAGCAGGCGCGCCTCTTCCAGAGCGAGCTCGGGGTCGACGGCCTCGTTCTGACGAAGCTCGATGCCGATGTGAAGGGCGGCGCGGCCCTCTCCGCGACCTTCGTCACCGGCCGGCCGATCCTCTATGTCGGGGTCGGCCAGTCGTACGCCGATCTGAAGCGGTTCGACCCGGAGTGGATGGTTGAGCGCCTGTTTTCGGAAGGGACGGCGGCGTGAGCGCCCGGCTACGGGTCGTTCTCGTCCGGCCGAAGGAGGACGGCAACGTCGGGGCGATCGCCCGGGCGGCCCGCAACTTCGGGGCGAGCGAGCTGGTCCTGGTCGCCCCGCGGGCCAAGCTCGGTCCCGAGGCCCGACGGCGCTCGATGGGCGGCCTCGGCATCCTGAAGGCGGCGGCGATCGTTCCGACGTTCGCCAAGGCGCTGGATGGATGCGACCTCGTGGTCGGGACGACCGACACCTCGACCGGCCGCTCCCACGCCTACCTGAGGCGGTCGATCGGCCCCGAGCGGCTCGGGGAGATGCTGCGACCGATCGAGGGCCGGGTCGCCCTCGTCTTCGGGCCGGAGGACAACGGTCTCGGTCGCGGGGAGCTCGCGCGCTGCGATCTGCTCGTCCACATCCCGGCGCGTCGCGATTTTCCGACGCTCAACGTCTCGCACGCCGCTGCCGTGCTCCTCTACGCCGTGAACCGGGCCCTCGGCCTCGAGGCCGAGGAGAACACCCCCGAGCCGGAGGCGATCCTCCTCGAGGGAAGGACCAAAGAGCTGTTCCTTTTGCGACTCGGAGAGCTTATCGGGAGGACCGGGTACCCGCCCCATAAGCGTCGGGGGCTCGAGCTCCTGTTCCGGCGCGTTCTGGGTCGGTCGACTCCGACCGAGGCGGAGTACCGGATGCTCTTGGGGTTCCTACGCGAGATCGACAGGTGGGCGAAGAAGACTCATGGGTGACGCACGCGATTGGCTGAGGGTCCGGGGAATGGGCCGAGAGCGCTTCGCCGGCTATCTCTCCGACTTCCTCACCTCGCTCGGCTACCAGGTCGAGCGCA
>JAKIWY010000067.1 GCA_022749835.1 Thermoplasmata archaeon
CGGTCCGGGCCGGGGACCCGCTCAGCCCCGAGGAGTTCGCCCGCATCCTGGAATCGCTCTACGAGCTACCCGGCGCCGCCTACGCCTGCCCGCACGGTCGCCCGATCATGGTCCGGTTCCAGCGGACGCGGCTCGACCGCTGGTTCCTTCGGGCCGGGCCGTGAGCGCCTGGCCCCGCCCAAGGGCGATGCCGGTCCCGGATCGGGAACGGGAGCTCGCCCCGGCGGTGTGCGCCTACCTGGCCGGGAAGGGGTACCGGGTCTGGGTCGACCCGGACGGCTCGGACTACTTCGACCTGGTCTGTCGGCGGGGCGCCGAGGTCGGCCTCGTCGAGCTCAAGCTGTACGACTGGAAGAAACTGTTCGCCCAGGCGGTGCGACGCCGTGGGTTCGCCGATTGGGTCGCGGTCGCCCTGCCGAGGGAGAGCCTGGCGAGAAAGCTCCTCGGCCGGGGGAGCCGGGCGAAAGGAGAGCGCATCGGCGTCTTCGTCGTCACCGGAGAAAAGCTCACCGTGCTGCGCGAGCCCAAGCCGTGGCGCGACCACGGAGAGGCGAATCCGTTCCCTGACCTGGCCCGCGCCCTCTCCCGGATGCTCGACGAGCTCGAGGCCGGCGTGCTCCCGGAAGGGGTGCGCTGGGGGGTGAGCGACCGCTCCTCGGCGTCCGGCCGGCGCAGCGCGCGCGACTACCGGCTCGAGGAGTTCCCGGAGCCCGAGATGCCGCGGGAGGCGGACCGGGGCCCGGGCTAACGGGAGGAAAGGATCGGGGCGAGCGCCGTCTCGACCCGCTCGGCCATCCGGGCGTAGCTGAAGGAGTCCGCGTAGGCTCGCCCGCTCTCCCCGATCTCGCGCCGCAGCGCGGGCTGGGCAAGGAGCTCGGCGAGCTCGCTCGCGTAGTCGCCGGGGTCGTCGCCCGGACAGACTCTAACCGCCCCCTTCGCCCCCGCACCCTCCATCGGGACGTGGCGGCTGACGAGCGTCGCGACGCCGTAGCGCATCGCCTCGCGGGGGGCGAGGCCGAACCCCTCGTAGCGCGCCGGGAAGAGGAAGACGTCGGATGCGGTCAGGACCCTCGCCTTCGTCCGCTCGTCGACGACCCCCAGGCTCATGACGCCGGGTTCGGCGGCGACGCTCGAACCGACCACGAGGAAGCGGGCCCCGGGGAAGAACGCCCGCACGCGCCGGAACGCCTGCAGGGCGACCGGCAGTCCCTGGCGCTCGGGGTTGCGGCCGATGAACGAGACGACCTGCACGTCGAGCGGGACGTGGAGCGCCTGGCGGGCCTCTTCCCGGGTCCCGACCGGGATCGGGTCGGGGACCCCGTGGGGGACGAGCTTGACCTTCGAGGGGTCCGGGTGGTAGTAGCGCTCCAGGAGCGCCCGGTTGAGCTCGGAGCCGACGACGATGACCCCGGCTTCCCGGATCGCGGTCCCCTCGAGCTTGAAGAGCGCCCGGCGGTCGAGGTAGTTGCCGAGCTTCTGGCGGAGGCCCCGGTTCGGCTCGAGCGGGCGCAGCGTGTCAAAGGTGTGGAGCGAGACGTCATGGACGAACATGGCGAAGACCGGCCGCTTCGTCCCGTTCTTCGCCGGCATCGTGAGGGCCCCGGCCTTCTCGTCGTTGCCGACGAACAGGTCGGCGTGGGGGTCCAAGAGCTCGCTCGCCCGCCTCCCGATGACGATGTCGCGACCGAACGGACGCCGGGAGGCGCCGGCGTCGGGGACCGGCACGAACTTGACCCGGCTCGAACCCTGGGGGGGCGGCGCCGAGTTCGACGGGTAGAGGATGCGGACGGTGTGGCCACGCTCGCTGAGCGACTCGCCGAGCGAGTAGACGGTCCGGCTCAGTCCCGAGGTCGGGTCGTCCGGCGCGGTGGTGGCCAACAGGTCGACCTTCCACGACATGGATGAAGCGCTCCGTCAGGCGCCGGCGCTTAGCCGGGAGCCGAAGGACCGGCCGCCCATCGCCGCGGGGACGGCGACGCCCATCCCCTCGAGAACGGTCGGCGCCACGTCGAGCAGCGAGAGGGGCGCCTCGACGCGCTGCGTCGGGATACCGTCGCCGTAGGCGATGAGGATCCCGTTCATGCGGTGGACCCCGGTCCCGTAGAAGAAGCCGGGTCGCTCCTTGAGCATCGGCGCCCGGTAGCTGAAGTCCATGCGAAGCTCGGTGGCGAGATCATCGATCCTCAACAGAAGGGCAGGGGAGAGTTTGAGGTTCGACCCTTTGTATATTTCCCTCGGCTCGAAGACCTCCACGCGGGCCTCCTTGTACCGCTCGAGACGCTCGCGGATCTCCCGCGTCACCTCGGCGCCGCGCTCGGGGGTCAGAGTTGGATTGTAGCGGTTGAGATAGATCCCCTCGGGGACTGGGTAGGAGAACGCCTCGCTCCGCTCCCAGTCGATGTGGTGGGCCATCGCCTCGAAGCTCATGTCGCCGGCGACCATCCGCCCGACGAACTCCCGGCCCGCCCCGCCGCGCAGCCGGTCGGCGAGCGGCCGGACGATGGCGCGGGCCGGGCGGAACCTCTCGGTGGCGAGCAGCATCGTCGAGAGCGCCTTTCGCTTCCAGCTGTCGCCTCCGTTCTTGAACTTCAGGAACCCCTCGTCGAGCAGCCAGCGGTTCGTGAAGAAGTCCGAGCGCGCCGGACCGTGGCCGTGGTCGGAGATGACGAGGGTGACGCCGGGGCCCCCCTGGGCGTGGAACGCCTCGTCGATCCTTTCGCACGCCTGGTCGACGCTCCGCCAGAAGGTGACGAGGTCGGCGCCGACCTTCCCCCGGGGCCCGGTGAGCTCTCCCCAGTGCTGGTGCTGGATCCGGTCGGTCTCCCGGAAGAGGACGAACAGGAAGTCCGGGCGGTGTATCCTGAGGAGGATCTCCGCGGCCCGGCCCCGTTGGACGACTCCCCGGGTAGCGAGCTCCATCCACTCGAAGCGCCGGGAGGACCGGTAGGCGGGGAGCTCGGGCATGTACGGCTCGCCGAGCTCCGCCTCGAGGCTGCGCTTGAGGTCGGTCGGGAACGTCGGGGCGTTCTCGGTGAGCATGCCGGGGACCACGAAGCCGTTCAGAGGGTAGCCGGCCCTCAGGGGGAAGTTGAGAACGCCGACCGGCACGCCCTGTCGGGAGAGCTGGTCCCAGAACGCCTCCGCCGGCCGGAACGTCTGGACGATCCGACTCTTTCCCGGTCCACCGTTCGGCTCCGTGAAGCCAAAGATGCCGAGGGCGCCGGGGTCCTGGCCGGTCGCAAAGGAGTACCATGCGGGGATCGTCTTCGGGGGGTAGACCGAGGCCAACGGGGCGCGAAGCCCCTTCGAGGCGAGGCGGCCCAGGAACGGGAGGTGGCCGGCCCGCATGAGCGGGTCCAGAAGGTCGAAAGTGCCGCCGTCGAGCCCGAGGACCAGGAACCGCCGTCGCTGTTGCGGCATCGACCCGGTACCTGCTCCCAGCGTCGCCGTCGTTGGACCCGGTGCGCGATATATAGGTTTGTCCAGCGCAGGCTCAGAGGAGGCGGATCGCCTCGAGATTGTAGGGTACCCGGCTCTCGACATTGAACCGTTTGTGGAGGCTCGTCGCGAGGTCGAGCGCTTTCGACTCCTCGCCGTGGTTGAGGATGATGCGCTGGGGCTTGGGGTCGAGGGTCGCGACGTAGTTCATCAGCTGCACCCGGTCGCTGTGGCCCGAGAAGCCCTCGATCGTCGCGATCTCGAGACGGACCGGGACGCCGTACTGCCGGCTCCCGTCCATGAACGTCGTCTCGGAGAGACCGCGCTGCAATCGGCGGCCGAACGTCCCGTCGGCCTGGTATCCGACGAAGAGCAGCCCGTTCTTCTCCTCGGGCGCCCACGCCTTGAAGTACTCCATCACCGGGCCGCCGCTCATCATCCCCGAGGTCGCGAGGATGATGCACGGCTCCTTCGAGTCGAGGATGCCCATGCGCATCTGCTGGGAGTCGACCCGGTGGAAGACGTCGGAGAGGAACGGGTTGTCCCCCTGCTGGAAGATCTGGGTCCTCAGCTGGCTGTTGAGGTACTCCGGGTACGCGGTGTGGATCGCCGTCGCCTCGAAGATCATGCCGTCCAGGTAGACGGGGACCCGGGGGATCCGCTTCTCGCGCATCCGCTCCTCGAGGACCAGCATGACCTCCTGGGAACGGCCGACCGCGAACACCGGGACGATGAGCTTCCCGCCGCGGTCGAGCACCTTGGAGGCGAGCGCGCTGAAATCCTCGGTCGCCTGCTGACGGCTCGGCTGGACGTCGCGATACCCGCCGTACGTTGATTCGAGGATGAGCGTCTCGAGTCTCGGGAAGCGGTTGGTCGCCGGGTTGAACAGCCAGCTCCGCTCGAATTTGATGTCGCCGCTGTACGCCAGGTTGTAGTCGCCGTCCCCGAGGTGGAAGTGGCAGATCGAGGAGCCGAGGATGTGTCCGGCGTTGTGCATGGTGAGCCGCATGTCCGGAGCGATGTCGGTCGTCTCGCCCCAGCGCAGCGGGATCGTGCGCGTGACCATCTCGCGGACGTGGGAGGAGTCGTAGAGCCCCTTGCGGGCCTCCTGGTTGGTGACCTTGATCGCGTCGAGCAGCATGAGCGTCATCAGATCGCGCGTCGGGAGCGTGCAGTAGATCGGGCCCTGGTAGCCGTACTTGAGGAGGACCGGCACGAGACCGCAGTGGTCGAGGTGGGCGTGCGTCACGACGACCGCATCGAGGGAGTCGAGCGGGAGGAGCTCGGGGGCGTTGAAGAAGGGCGTCCGGTCCGACCCCGGGTCGATGCCGCAGTCGATCAGCACCTTCGAGTTCTGCGTGGTGAGGAGATGCGCGCTGCGCCCGACCTCTCGGTAGCCCCCGAGCGCCGTGCTCCGCGCCCAAATCTTCTCGGGAAGACGGTCCCGGGCGATCCTGACGCCGACCTTCTTGAGGAACGAGTGGCGCTCGTCGAAGACGTTGCGAAGGTGCACCCGCACTTCCTCGACGGTCTTCGAGGGGATCGGGGGAGTCCGGACGACGGTCGGGACCCAACCGATCTTCCGCTTGAGCTCGTTGAGCACCGCGCCCTGGCGGCCGATCGCCGCCCCTGGGTTCGCCGCCTCGATGGCGACTTCGCCGGTCTCGGGCTCGAAATAAAGCGCGCTGATCTCCGCCTCGACCGGGATGAGCTCGCGGATCGCCCGCTCCGCCTCCTTCGGGTCGATGAGCGCCTCCGGGTCGGTCCGCACGAGGACGCGGCGGCGCAGCCGTTGGGCGATCTGGCGCAGGAGGTCGCCTCCGGAGAGGAACGAATCGAGCTGCTTGGTGTAGAGGACGATGTGAGGGCCCTCGAGCTGGATGTCGGTGACCTCGACCGTGTCCGGTAGGATCTCCTTGAGAGCCTCCCGGGTCTGGTCGACTAACGCGTCGAAACTCATAGGACCGTGCAATGGGAACAGGTTGGCGGAATCGGTTGGGCCCGCGAACGGGCGCCCGGGACCCTACGGGAGGGTCGGGGGCAGTGGAATCTTGAGCGCCTTCAAGCGCTTATTGATTTCGTCCTCGGAGTATTCCTTGTACTCCTTGGCCGTGATCGTGTGAACGATGTATCCGTCGCCGCTCGCGCTGTCCCGTCGCATGGCGACCGTGAGGCCGCGGAGCGCCAAGTCCACCCCGTCGGAGACCGAGAGGTCGGACTTGTACCCCTCCTCCATGATACCGTAGGCGAACGTCGAGCCGCTCCCGACCGAGACGTACTTGTCCTCGATCGAGCCGCCCGCCGGGTCGACGGAGAAGACGTGGCCGCCTTTGAGGTCGAAGCCTCCGATGATCAGCCAGGCGTAGTAGGGGAACATGCGGTTGCCGCTCAGGATGTTCGCGAGAAGTGTCGCGGCCCCCTCGGTGCTCATCGTCGCCCCGCGGCGCAGCCGGTAGAGGGAGACCTCGGCGCGCAGGTAGCGGCCGAGCACCTGGGCATCGCCGACCAGGCCGGCGACCGTCATGCCGATGTTCGAATCGATGCGGAACAGCTTCTGGGTCGACTTGTTCGCGATGAAGCTGCCCGCGGTCGCGCGGCGCTCCGTCGCAAGCACGACGCCGTCCTTGCAGACGAGGCCGATGGTCGTGGTGCCGGTGTGAAGCTTCTCTCTGTCCGCCGCTTGCATCGACTGCATCGCCATCGTCATTCAGCCCGGAAAATCGAACGGGTGACTTGGGGTCGCTATATAAGCGCTCGCGGACGGCTTACGCTCCCTCTACCGAGTTTCGGCGCGGAACGGGTGCGTCGGCCCGTACCCCGGCCGGGGCGGTTCATCGCGAGCGTTGGGAGCGCAGGAACTCCACGTTCCCCTCGAACTGGTCGGCCATCGCCCAACCGGCGAATCGCGGTGGAATATCCACCGGCCCGAATCCCTGCGCGAGCTTGAGCAGTGTGCTGAGATAGTCGCGGACCGCCTCGATCGCCTCGGGCCCGCCGACCGGTCCGTGCCCGGGGACCACCCGTTCGGGTCGAAGCTGCTCCATGCGACGGAGGATTCCGAGCCACTGCTCGGCGTCGCCGGACCGCACGTTGGGGTGGGTCTCCACGACGACGAGGTCCCCGGTGGCGAGGAGCCCGTCGTCGGGAAGGTACAACAGGGCGTCGCTTTCCGTATGGCCGCCACCGAAGCTCACCAGCTCCGCGTGCCGGCTTCCCGGGAGGCGTACTTTTCCTTGGAAGCCGTGATTCGGGGGAACGATCCGCAGGGTGGGGGCGGCGTCGAGCAGCCAGCGATTGGTGCCGAGCACCCCGCGAAGGTACATACGAACCGCGCCGGGGGGCGACCGCGCGAGCATCTCCTCGAGCTCCCCGACGCGCTTCTCCAGCACTGGGACACTGATCTGCGTCGAAAGCTCGCCGAGCTTCTCCCGGAGGATCTCCCGCGTTCGTTGCGTCCCGTACGTCGGGACGGCCGTGAACGCCTGGTTTCCCAAGGTATGGTCGAGATGCCAGTGGCTGTTCGCCGCGAGCGAGGGCGCGCGCCCGGTCACCTCGGCGGCCGCGTGGCATAGGTCCTGAGCGGCTTGCGGGGTGAGCGAGGTGTCGAACACCAGGGTCTCTCCACCGAGGTCGACCAGGGCCGAGTTGGAGAGCGCGCCCCCCTCCGGTCGGGAGCGAGCGAACGTCACGTGCTCCGAGAGGCGTTCGAATCGGTAATGCGCTGAGTCCAAGCGGCCACCTGGTGCCGAGAGACGCCGGCCGGAGTCGACGGGGCGGTCGGGTAGATAGCAGTGTTCAACACTCCTCCGGCGGATCGTAGCGAGATCCCCCGGCGTTCCGGGGGGGGCGCCGCGGGTCGACGAGCGACCGCCCTGCGACTCCGTGCCTAGCGCCCGTCACTGACGGGCGTGAGGGTTCGCCTCGTCCCGGCTCCGGGGCGCGAGGGATTAAGCAGTCGCAAGTGTCGGGGGGTCCGCGCATGCTGCGGCACGAGGTCGTGGTCGTGGGGGCCGGGCTCGCCGGACAGCGTGCCGCACTCGCGGCGGTCGAAGCCGGAGCCGAGGTCGCTCTCGTCTCGAAGCTGCATCCACTGCGCTCGCACTCCGGCGCCGCCCAGGGCGGGATCAACGCGGCGGTCGGGAAGGAAGACTCCGTCGACACCCACATCTACGACACGGTGAAGGGTTCGGACTACCTCGGCGACCAGGACGCGATCGAGTTCTTCTGTCAGCGGGCCGGGCCGACCGTGGTCGAGATGGAGC
>JAKIWY010000068.1 GCA_022749835.1 Thermoplasmata archaeon
ACCGACGATTCGGCGCCCGGGTCACGTGCACCCGACGGGCGTGGAAACTGGCTCCTCGTGGCCCGGCAGGGCTCTTTCGCGTTTCCACGCGCGGGCCGCCCCGGGTTGGAATCAGCGCCGTACCACATTCTAGCGGATCGTGACTCCCCGAAAGATGGAGGGGTGCGCGAGAGGCCCCTAGTCCAGGTGGGCCGACGCGGAACTCGAGCCATTGGACGCGGTGTGGACCGAGATATCGCTGAAGAAGTAGAGCACGAACGCGTAGAAGTGTCCCTTGGTCAATGGCACGAGGGCGGGGATCGAAACTAGGGAATCGAACCGGAGATGGGAAGTTCCGGCGATCGTCCGCTCTGTGGTGTTCGAGACGCTCAGCCCGTAGCTGGTCCCGAACGGACTGAAGTCGACGATGTACGCCGCAGCGACGAGGTAGAGGCTCGCCGACGCGCCCGCATGCGGCCCTCTCCCGGGGTGGACCGTCAGGACGGCCGTGAAGTGAAGCCACCAGTTGGCCCGGAGCAGGAACTTCCCCCCGGCCGTCGCCGTGAACTTAGGGCCGGTCATGCTCCAACTGTCATCCTTGTAGACCGTGACCCCCGTCGTGCAAGTAGTGGAATTATGCGCCGAGACGTTCGTCGCGACGCCGAAGCGTCCCGTGGTCGTGTTGAGGAATGCCGGGGTGGCGTTGTGCGAGAATCCGCCCGCCGTGCACTGGTACGAATAGCTGCTCGAGTAGAGCGAAATGCTCGAGTTGGCGAACGGCGGCAGGAAGCTGTAAACCGGCCCACGAGCCGCCGGAGACGCCGAAGGGTGGGGCCCGCTTCCGGGAGCCGAAGAGGAGCGGGAGAGCGCGAGAGAGGACGGTGCGACCAGCAGGGCCACCAAGAAGATCACGCCCCCCATCACCCCGAAGAGCTCCGCGTAGCGCCGGCGGGAACCTGCGGCATGCTTTGGTCGGCGCTCGCGCGTTCTCCGCTCCGGCTCCACCCAGTCCGTTGACATGAGCGCCGGAACCCCTCTCTGGTGATAATCCCCGCCGGCAAGTCGCATTGGACGGTGGGCACGAGGTCGGCCAGCGGACGGAGGCGGGAACCGGCAGTGCCGGGAAAGGCTCATAATCACGGCCACGCCCTGAGGAATCGGGTGCTGAGGTAGCCTAGCTCGGCCAAGGCGCCAGATTCGAGATCTGGTGGTGCGTATGCATCGCGGGAGTTCAAAGGGAACGCCGCCGACCGGCGGCGCTCCGGAGACTCTCCCCCTCAGCGCCTCCCCCACCCCTACCGTCACGTTAGAGCTCGAGTTCGTTCGCGCCGGCTCGAGCGAGGTGCGAATCGTGGAGGTCGCCACGGGGACCCTCCTTCGAGGGGCGCTGCGCCTCGCCGGGGAGGCCGCCGAGGGGAGTGCGGTTTTCGATGGAGCGCGACCCGTTCCGCTCGACACGCCGATCCTCACTTCGCGGCGGCTCGAGGTGGTCCGGACCTTCTCGGGCGGCTGACGCGCTAGGAAGGCCCGGCACCGACCAAGGGGTTATCCGCCACACGAGCCGTTCATTTATGACTCGTCGCGCCTTCGTGGGTGTACCACCGTGGCGAACGCTTGTTCCGTCTGTGAGAATTCGCTCGCCCCGGGCGATGCCCATTGCCCCGCCTGCGGATTCCCGACCCAACTCGCCGAGGAAGGTCGTCGGGCACTCTCCGAGCCGGAGCGACCGCCGACCTCCGAGCGACCTACCAAAGTGGAGGCCAAGCCTCGCAACCCGGCTCCCGTGGCAACGCCGGCCTCAGGGGTCGAGGAGGAGCTTTGCGAACGGGTCGCGAGAGACATCGACCAGAACCTTTCGATCCTCCAGCGGCTCGGCGGGGACACGGCGGATATCACCAGCGAGATGCGCCAGGCGGCGCTCACCCAGGTCGACGGCCGGACCTCCGAGGCGCTCGGCATCCTCCGAAGCGCCCAGAGCCGGGCGGCTCGTAGGTCTCGGGAACTGTTCGAGCGGCGGGTGACGGACGTCGAGCGTCGCGAAGCCGCCCTGCGTCACGAAGGGGTCGGGGTCGACCTCGGCGACCGACTCGCGAAGATCAAGCAGGCGCTCGGGGCGAACCAACGCTCGGACGCGCTCGCCCTCCTCTCGCAGGCGGACCAGCGCCTCTCGCACGTCGAGGGGGACTGGCGGGGCCTCAAGGGGCTTCTCGATCAGATCGAGACGTTGCGGACGGCCCATCAGACCTTCGAGAGCGCGACTCCCGAGGTCGACGAGAGCGTGGCGGAGGTCCGCGCCATCCTTTCGAACCCTGCCTTGGATGACGCGCAACTGGACGAGGCGTCCAAGACGGCGGCGCGTGCCCTGATGCTGCTTCACGAGGGCCTTCCCGGCCGCATCGAGGAGGAGCTCGACCGGCACGCGTCGCTGTTGAGCGTCTACCCGCGCGATCACGCCCCGACGCGGGAAGCGCGCGAGATGCACCACGAGGCGGTCCGCCATCTTCGGCGTGGCCGGCTCGCGGAGGCGACGACGGCGCTCCAACAGCTTCGCGGAGCGATCCTGAACCTGCGCGGCGTCTCCGCTCCCCGCCCCGGAGACGCGGCCGGAGCGGAGTACGCGACCGACGGCTCCGAGTACGGTCCGAGCGATCGACGAAGCGAGTCGGAGCGCAGCTCGAGGGATCCGCAGGACGCTCTGGCCCGGCTGCTTAAGAGAGCCCGCGGGCTCGCCGCGCGCGTGCGGACCCTTCCGCCCGAGAGCGAAATCGCTTTCGAGGCCGCCGGGGAGATTCGGCGGGCGACCGAACTTCTGCGGGCCCACAATCTCGAGGACGCCGAGACGACCTTGACCCGCCTTCTTAGGACGTTGGACGCCGAGCGGACGGAGGCGGTCTAACGGTGCCCGACTCCGGGCCCCCGTCCGACATCGCCCCCCGGCTTGCGGCCCTCGTCCACCAGGGAAAGATCCTCGAATCCGAGGGTCTTCCGTTCCCATGGGCCCAGGTCCAGAAGGCCGTCGAGGAGGCGGTCCAACAGGGGGCGTACCATCAGGGACTCCAGGTGCTCAAGCGTGCCGAGCTCTTGTACGCCCGCGCCTCGCAGGACTGGTCGTGGGTCCGCGAGCTGCTTCGCCGGGTCGACGAGCTGCGCCAGATGGCCCAGGCGGTCGGCCTCGACGTCCAGGCGCTCGAGTCCCGGCTAGGCAATGCCCGTAAGCAGCTCCAGGCGACCGCGCTTTCGGCGGGATCGCTCGAGAAGGCCGCCGCCGGGGCCTCGCTGGCGCTCGCCGTCCTCAATGACACGCTTCCGAAGTACTGCATCCAGGAGGCCCAGAAGCTCGGCGTCTCCATCCGTGGTGCCCGCAATCGCGGGGAGGAGGCGGAGGACGCCACCAAACGCTTCTCGCTTCTCCTCGGTGCTATCCAGGACGGCCACCTGCCAACGATGACCGCCCGTCTGCTCGACGTTCGCAAGGCCGTCGGAAGGATTCCGAGGGCCCCCGCCGTCCCGGGGGCCCGGGCCGAGGAGGAGGAGGAGATCCTCCTCGAGGCCCGGCAGCTCGCGGGGAGGTTGCGGCGGATCAAGGGCAAGGCCCGCGACGCCCAGAGCGCGGCGCGGCTCATGACGCAGGTGCGCGCGGCGTTGAGCGAGGACCGACGCTTCGGCACGCCGGAAGAGGAGATCGAGGCGCTCTGGACGGAGGTCGACCGGCTCACCCAGGAGCGGAAGGCGAACGCCCCGGGCTCCCCCGAGTCGGACGCCGTTCCGCCGGTCGCGGAAGAGTCGACCGGATACCCGGAGGTCGCGCCGGCGCCGACGCGCTCCCGTCCGAGGGCGCGGGCTCGTACGTAATCTTTAAGTATCTATCGCAAGTGGTTTATACCACTTGGCCCGAGGCGGGAATCGCGCCGCTCCGCGCGACCGGGAGGTGGGGACGGTCGTCGCCGTCACACCGAACGGCCATCTCACGCTTCGAGCCCCCGGTCCGCGAGCGACCGTCGAGGGGAGCTTCGTCACGGACTCCTCCGGTCGGATCGAGGGGAAGGTCTACCGGGTCTTCGGCCCGGTCTCCCAGCCGTACCTCACCGTCCGGCTCCGGAGGGTCCTGCGGGCGCAGGACGCCCCGGCGCTTCTAGGCAGCGTGCTCCTGAGGGGGGACGGATAACCGATGCAGCAGGACGAGGCGGCGCCGAACGCCGAAAAGACCGCTCAGCGCTCCGCAGATATCGCGGTGCCCACGCGCTGCACCAACTGCGGTTCCACCCACCTCACCCGCGACTACGAGAAGGGCGAGATCGTCTGCGACGAGTGCGGGCTCGTGCTCGAGGAGGCGATGATCGACCAGGGCCCCGAGTGGCGCGCTTTCGACGCCGAGCAAGGCGACAAGCGGGCCCGTACCGGCGCCCCCACGACCCTGACCATCCACGACAAGGGGCTCTCCACTGAGATCGGCTGGAAGAACCGCGACCCGTACGGAAAATCGATCCCGACGCGCAACCGCGCCCAACTCTACCGGCTTCGCAAGTGGCAGCGGCGCATCCGCGTCTCGAACGCCACCGAGCGCAACCTCGCCTTCGCGCTGGCCGAGCTCGACCGGATCGCCTCGAGCATGGCCCTCCCACGGAACGTCCGAGAGACGGCGGCGATGATCTACCGAAAGGCGGTCAATCGCAACCTCATCCGCGGCCGCTCGATCGAAGGGGTCGTCGCGGCGTCCCTCTACGGAAGCTGCCGGCAATGCAACGTGCCGAGGACGCTCGACGAGATCGCGAGCAAGTCGCGCATCGGCCGAAAGGAGATCGGCCGGACGTACCGGTTCATGACTCGGGAGCTCAAGCTCAAGCTGATGCCGACGCGCCCGCAAGACTACATCCAGCGCTTCTGCTCGGAGCTCAAGCTCAAGGGCGAGATCCAGACGCGGGCGAACGAGATCCTCAAGGAGGCGACCGAGCGCGAGCTCACCAGCGGCCGCGGGCCGACCGGGGTCGCCGCGGCGGCGATCTACATCTCCTCGGTCCAGTGCGGCGAACGGCGGACCCAGCGCGAGGTCGCCGAGGTCGCCGGCGTCACCGAGGTGACGATCCGCAACCGGTACAAGGAGCTCACCGAGAAGCTCAACCTTCGCGTCATGCTCTAGTCGGGGCGACGCGAGGTTTTAGCCTCCGACGGGTCCCCCCCTCCCGATGGAAGAGCTCGTCCGGGCAGGGCTCGCCGCGGCAGAGAAGGCCGGCGCCCTCTACGCGGATGTCCGGGTCATCGCCCCGCAACGCTACGAGCATCTGGCGGTGCGCAACGGGGAAGCGACCGCGCTCACCTACTCGAGCCGTTCGGGTCTCGGGGTCCGGGTCCGGACCCGGGGGTCGTGGGGTTTCGCGACCGCCTCCGGGGTGGAGGCGGCCACCGTGCGCGATGCCGCCCGCCTGGCGGTGCGCGTCGCCCGCGCCGCGGAGGGTCCGAAAGCCCCGGCGCTCCCGGTCACCTCCGAGCCCGGCCCGTCCAATGGTCGCTACCAGAGCCGCATGAAGCTCGACCCGTTCGAGATCCCCCGCGAGGAGAAGCTCGCCTTGTTGACGGACGCCGAACGCGCGCTGCACGTCGCAGCGGAGGTGAAGAACGGCCACACGTCGTTCCAGGCGTGGGAGGAGGTCAAGTGGTTCGGCTCCTCGGAAGGGGTCCACTACCGCTCGCGGATCGTCCACGTCGGCGCGGGCGCCGACGCCACGGCGATATCGGGCGGGGACGTCCAGCGCCGCAGCTTTCCCAATTCGTTCGGCGGCGACTACGGGCAGGCGGGGTTCGAGTTCGTCCGCTCCCTCGACCTGGTCGGGAACGCCGAGAAGACCGGCCGCGAGGCGGTCGCACTGCTGAACGCGCCCCCGTGCCCGGCGAGCACGACCACGATCGTTCTCGCCTCCGACCAGCTTGCCCTGCAGGTCCACGAGTCGGTCGGCCACGCCGTCGAGCTCGACCGGATCCTCGCCTGGGAGGCCGGGTTCGCGGGCACCAGCTGGGTCGCGGCGGACGACATCGGAAAGCTCACGTACGGGAGCCCTGCGATGAACATCCGCGCCGACGCGAGCGAGCCCGGGGGGCTCGGCACCTTCGGCTGGGACGATGAGGGGACGCCGGCGCGAAGCACCCCGATCGTCAAGTCGGGGAAGCTCGTCGGCGTCCTCTCCTCGAAGGAGACGGCCTCGCGCGTCGGTCTCTCCGAGTCGGGGGGCACCGCCCGCGCGGAAGGTTTCCATCGGGCGCCGCTCGTCCGGATGACGAACGTCAACCTGGAGGCCGGCGACGCCTCGATGGACGAGCTCCTCGAGGGCGTCGCGGACGGCATCTTCTTCTCGACGAATCGCTCCTGGTCGATCGACGACAAGCGGCTCAACTTCCAGTTCGGATGCGAGGTCGGCCGCCGGATCCTCAAGGGCGAGTTGGGCCCGATGGTCCGCAACCCGATCTACTCAGGGATGACGCCGGAGTTCTGGCGCTCGATGGACCTGGTCGGCGACGAGTCGACCTGGCACCTCTGGGGACTTCCGAACTGCGGCAAGGGCCAGCCCGTCCAGAGCGCGCACGTCGGCCACGGCGCGCCGGTCGCCCGCTTTAGGAACGTCAGCGTGCGGGGGGGCTGATGCCGGCCGTCGCCGAGTCGAAAGCGCAGGCGACCCTCGAGCGCCTGTTCGATCTGCTGCCCGCGCGCCTGGACGCGGACGCACGGCTTACCGGCGAGCGGTTCGGCACGATGCGCTTTGCGACGGGCCGGATCCACCAACCGCAGTTCGAGAGCGCCACGGGGCTCTCGCTAAGGGTCTACGAGGGCGGACGGCTCGGCACCGCGACGACCGACGAGTTCACGAAGGAAGGACTTCGCCGCCTGATCGAGCAGGCGCGCTCGCTGGCGCGCGTCGCGCCCCCCGAGGAGCGGTTCCCGGGATTCCCCTCCGCGCCGGACCGGCGCGCGAGAGCGGTCCCGTTCTCCCGGCCGACCGCCTCCATCACCCCCGAGCGGCTCGGCGACCTCGCCTCGCGGGCGATCGAAAAGGCGAACGAGAAGGTCAAGGGCGCGCGGGTCTCGGGAGCCTTCCACGCCGGCTCGGAGTGGATCGCGGTCGCCAACAGCGCCGGGCTGCGCGGCTTCACGCAACGATCCGTCGCGCAGGCGAGCGTCCTCATCGAGCGGCCCGAGGCCGACCCGCCGGTCTCGGGCTGGTCCGAGCTCGCCGACTGGGACGCCTCCCGGATCGACCCGGAGAAGCTGTCGCTCGATGCCGCCGGGAAGGTCGCCCGGCGCGCCCCGGAGTCCATCGCCGCGGGAAGCTACCGGGTCGTGCTCGGGCCGTGCGCCGTCTCCGAGCTCATCTCCTCGCTCGGCTACCTGGGCTTCTCCGGCCACGGCGAGCAGGAAGGCTGGAGCTGTCTAAAGTCCGAGCGGGGAAAGGCGGCGTTCCCGTCGTCCGTCGACCTCAGGGACGACGGGACCTCGGAGCGATCGCTCCCCCAGGGGATCGACTACGAGGGGTCGCCGAAACGCCCGACCCCGCTCATCGACTCCGGGGTCGTCGGCGATGCGGTGACCGACCTCGTCACGGCCGGCCGCCTCGGACGCTCCCCGAGCGGCCACGGTCTTCCTCCTGAGTCGCCGTGGGGTGACTTCGGGCCGATCCCGACGCAGCTGCTTCTCGGGGCCGGCGATGCGTCGGTCGACGAGCTCGTCAAG
>JAKIWY010000069.1 GCA_022749835.1 Thermoplasmata archaeon
CACCCGGGTGAGAAGGAAGATGTTGTAGTCGATGCCGAGCCCCAGGATGAGGATGAACAGGACCGTCGGGGCGAAGTAGAACAGGGGGAGTCCGAAGAGATCCCCGAGCACGAGGTTCGTCGTTCCCCACGCCCAGCCGATCGATAGGCCGATCGTCGCGACCGCGAGCACCGCGATCAGGTAGGAGCGCAGGACCGCGAACAGGACGATCAACAGACCGATCGATACGAGGATCGCCATCCGCTCGGTCGCGATGGCGGTCGCCGCGCCGATGTCCGCCGTCTCCGAGGTGCCGCCTCCGTAGGCGACGGACCGGATGTCCGGGTGCGAGCCCTCATACCCTGCGACCGCCGTCTTGAGATGGGAAAGCATCGAGACGCTCGCCGAGGAGAGCCCGCTGGTCGTCGAGAGGACCGTGAGCTCGACGGTCCGCCCGTCCGTGCCGACGTAGTGCGATAGCGTCGCGCCCAGCAGGCTCAGGTTCACGGCTCCCAGGGTTGGGTAGGCGAGGTAGCGAGAGAGCGGGGGACCGTAGGGGCCCATCGGGGAGTCGACGACAGCGACGCCGCTCACATTGCCCATCACCGAACTCAGCCCCGAGAGCTCGGTGAGCTCGCTCGAGTTCAGGCTCCCGTTCGCGCTCAGCGGCGAGGCGAAGGTGACGAGCACGCTCATCGGGAAGGCGAAACCGCTCCCGAAGTGCTGCCCGAGGTCGGAGAGACCCTGGGTCGCTCCGTGGCCCGAGGGAAGCTGGCCGTAGAAGTCGTAGGAGATCGGGGCGGTGAGGGCGACGTAGACGAGGGGGACGGAGGCGAGGAGGACGAGCGCGACCACCGATTTTGGGCGCCGCTGCACGGCCCGGCCGACGCGATAGAAGTACGTCGCCTGCGAGGCGTGCCGCTCCTCGGCCTTTACGCCGGCCCGACGGAACCGCTCCCCGGTCGACGGCCAGAAGACCCGCGGACCGACGAGCGTGAGCAGGGCGGGGACGAGCGTCAAGGAGACGAGCAGCGTGATGAGCACGGCGAGGGAGAGGACGTACCCCCACTGGCTGAGGAGCGCGACCCCCGAGAAGGAGAGGGCGAGCGTGGCGAGGATCGCGGTCGCCCCGCTCGTTCCGATGCTCTGCCCGGCCCACGCGACCGTCGTGACGACCGCTTGCTCGTGGTCGGCACCCCGCGAGAGCTCCTCGCGGTAGCGGGCGACCAGGAAGATCGAATAATCGGTCCCGACGCCGAGCACGAAGGTGTTCTCGAGCGTGCGCGACGTCTGGTCGACGTGGGTGACGAAGGTGCCGATGAGGACGACTCCGGCGAGACCCAGCACGATGGCGATCCCGAGGGCGCCGAAGGTCAGCGCCGGGGCGAGCGGGGCTCGGAAGTAGAGCGACGTGATCAGTACGAGGACGAGGACGGTCAGCGGCAGGACGATCGCGAGGCTGCTGTTCAGGTCCGTGTTCTCCTGCTGGTCGAGCGCGGCGGGCCCGGTCTGGACGAAGTCGATCGTGCGACCCGGGTCGGTCTCCGAGAGGACCGAGGGGCCGAGCGCGTCGAGCCGGTCGACGTCGGAAAGGACCGGGGTGCCTCCGGACGGGTCGGTGTACCCCGACTCCACGCTGAAGGTGACGATCAGGATGGTGGCGTCCCCCGATGCGTCGACGAACGTGTGGCTGACAGCGGGCGGGACCGGGAGCGGGTACTGGGCCACGGGCGTATGGTCGGCGACGTCGACCGCCCAGAGAAGGGCGGCAAGGGCGCCCACCGAACCTCCCGGGAACTCGGTCTCCACGACGTCCAGCCAGCGGAACGATAGCCCGGAACCTTCGGCGAGGAGCTCGAGGGCGACCGTCCGCAGGCTCCCGGCAAGGGTGTAGTTCTCGACCCCGACGTCCGAGAGGCTTAGCCGCAGCGCCGGAAGCCAGGCGGGGCTCGGCGCGACGATGGAAAGCAGCCCGGAAAGCTGCGAGCGCGCCGTGGAGTCCACACAGGCGACGACGGTCGAGGGGGCGGCCGCACAGTCGGCCGACCCGTTGAACCCGGCGCCCGAACCTTGGGCGCCGTCGTAGAACGCCGCGAGCACATCGAGCTCGCTCTGGTTTCCCGCGAGGGTCGCCGCGGCGGACGCGCGCGCGGGTGCGTTCCAGCTTATCGCCGGCGTCCCGGAGTGGTGCGCTCCGTAGGAGTTCCAGTCGGAAAGGAAGAGCGCCGGAGGTCCCCAGAGAAGCTCGTTGCTCGAATTCACCTCGGGGAGGACCGATCGTGGGCCGGAGAGGCCTGGCCCGATCACCCCTCCGGCGAGCTCCGCCATGCCCACGAGGTACGCCGAGTAGGCGCTGTAGAGCGTCTCGACGCCCTTGAGGTAGCGGATCGACGAATCGTTGGAGATCGACAGGCTCAGCGCGACGACCGACGCTTGACCGACGGGGCCGGTGATGTGGGCGCCCGTGAGGAGAAGTAAGCTCTCGGTGCCGGCGGTGTGGCCGGGGAAGAGACGCGCGATCTCCGCCTGGGCGACCGCGCTCGGGGCCGACGACGGCAGGGTCGTCGCGGAGTTGGTGCTGACCTCCGCCAAGCGGGAGAGGAACGGAAGGCTGACGACCAGGAGGAGGATCCAAAAGACGACCGGGTACCACGGGTGCCGGACGATCCACCGGCCGAGCCGCTCGAAGAGGCCGGCGGGAGGCTTTCGGGCTGCCCTGGGACCGGGCGATGCCGTCACCCGGGAGCCCCCGTCGCCTTCGGCGCGCTGGCGGTCCTCCAGGTCGCCGGGTACCTCTCCGAGTCGACGAGCACCCGCTGGGCGTCCACGACCCAGCCGTGCTTGATCTTCGGGATCTCCTCGGAGTCGTACATCGAACGCCCGAGGGCGATGAGCTCTCCGCGGCGACTGACGAGCGCGACGCTCGCCGCCCGGGCGAACGGCCGGGGCAGCGAGTGGATGCCGGCGGCGGCGAGGTCGGCGCCGTGGGCGACCGCCGAGACGGCGGACTCTTTCAGGACCACGCTCGGGAACTCCTTCCAGACCTCTTCCATCGGGTGGAGCAGCGCCGCGAGCGCCGACGGGTCGCCGGCAACGGCCCTCTTGGCGGCGTCCGAGAGGGTCGTCAGGGAGACGGAGGCGCCCTCCTTGAACGGTCCGGTCCCGATGCGCCTAAGCTCCTCCATGTGGGCTCCGACCCCGAGCGCTTCCCCCAGGTCGACCGCGAGCGTTCGGACGTAGGTCCCCGAATCGGCGACGACGTCGAACAGGAAGTTCGGTGCGTCGTAATCGAGGAGCGAAAGGCGGTGGATCGTACGGACCCTGCGCTCTCTCCGGACCGCGGAGCGGACCGGCGGGGTCTGGTAGATCGGGCCGACGAACTCGTTCATGACCCTCTCGAGCTCCTTTCGGGAGGAGCTGCCGTGGAGCGTGGCGACCGCCACGTACCGCTTCGGAAACTCGAGCAGGAGCGGGAGCAGCTTGAGCGCGGGACCGACACCCACCCATAGGAGACCCGAGACGTTCGGGTCGAGCGTCCCGGCGTGGCCGGCCTTCGGGACGAACAGGATGTCCCGCACCCACGCAGTGACCTGGTGGGAGCTCGGGCCTCTCGGCTTGTCGACCAGAAGGAACGCTCCCGCGGCGATCCGGTCGCCGATCTCCTTCGGAAGGCCCGCCGGCTCGGTCGCCGTCATCTCGCTCCTCCTGAGAGCCGGTGGGGGCGGACGAAATCGACGATCCGCTCAGCGACCGCCTCGGGTCTCAACTGCGTGGAGTCGACGGTGAGGTCCGCCTTTTCGCGGGCGAGGTCGATCCCGTAGAGGTGGAGGTAGCGCTTCGCCTCGCTGCGCTCACGCACCTCGGCGTCCCCCCGTGCCCGGTCGAGCGGGATCTTCTCGCGCCCGGCGATGCGGGCGTGCCGGACCGCCGCCTCGGCGACCACTTCGACCGTGACGACCGGTAGACCGCGGCGGCGCAGGAGGGTGCCCGTGATGCGCCCATCGAGAAGGCGGCCGGACTTCGCCAGCTCGATCATCCGCTCGTCCAAGCGTCGGTCGACCTCGTCGTGGGATTCCGCGTACCGAGAGAACGCCTCGAGGTCGAGGCCCCGCGCCTTCGCCTCGGCGCGGAAGATATCCCCGGCGCTCACGTACTCAAGCCCGAGAAGCTCCGCGGCGAGCCGCCCGGCCGTCGACTTCCCGCTTCCCGGGGGCCCCGAAATGCTGACGGTCGGTTCGTTCACGCGCTCCCCCCCGCCGACCCCGGTTCGCTCCCGGGGGCGGTTGGGGTGGGCAGACGCTGGAGCGTGTAATGCTTGAGGACCCTTCTAAAGACGAGCGAGAGCGGCACCGTGTAGAGCGAGAAGAGGAGGAACCAGAGCGGGACGGGGCCGATGCCGTGCAGAAGGCTCACGTTCGCCCCGCCGATCGTGATGAACACCGACTGGCCGGCATTGCGCGTCGCGACGATGAACAGGCCCATCCACGTGTAGATGGCGATGACCAGGAACCAGGTGACGGCCATCCCCTTGAGCTGGGCGAAGGAGACGTCGGTCGACAGCTGCGTGAGCTTGGCCTGGTGGGGCTGCAACGCGGCGATCCGGTCCTTCTTGCCGGAGTTCAGCGCCGCCATCTGGACCTTCCGGAACGCTCCGGACCAGCTCTGGACCTTCGCCGCCTTCACCCAGTCGGTCGTCCAGTTGTAGGCGAGCGCGGTGAGCAGCATCTCGATCGCCGCCGCGAGGAACATCGTCAGGAGAAGGAAGTGGCCACCGAAGCCGATCAGCGGGCCCAGCAGCTGGCCGATGAACAGCGCGACCGCGGTGCGCGCGCTCGCGTCGAAGACCAGGTAGATCCCCATCACGAACAGGAAGGTGAACAGGAACGTCGAGAACTTGAACTGCATCGCCGGGGCGGCCGGCCGGGCCGGGGGAGTGCTGGTCTCCCCCTCCTCGTCTCCCTCGGAACTCTCCGAGTCGTCGACCTCGTCGTCGGCCCCGGGCAACGGGGGGGCCTCCCCGGTGGCCACCGCCTACTCTCCCCCGAGGAAGCGGCGGAGCAGCGGGTTCATCTCCATCAGCTGCTCGCGGCCCATCGCCTCGTAGAGGTTGATGATGATTCCGACGGTCAGCAGCACGCCGGTGCCACTCGCGTTGCCCACGGTACCGATCAGGTCCGCGCCGGCCGCCAGGGCGCCGACCGCGGCGCCCGAGATGACGGTGATCACCGGGATGTACCGGGCCAGGACGCGTCGCAGGACCCTCGGCTCCCGACGGAACCCGGGGATCTGCATGCCGGAGGCCTCGATCTGTTTGGCCACCGCTTCCGGTCCCATGTTGGTCGTCTGGATCCAGAACTTGGCGAAGATGATCGATCCGACGACCATGACCGTGAAGTAGATCCCGACGTGCGCGAGGTCCTGCCACCAGGCGTGGCCGACCAGGAAGGCGCCGTACGTCTGGAAGTTCAGTAGCGGAAGGAGCCAGGACTCAAGGCCGTTGACCGTCGAAAGGTAGTAGGCACCTCCGGTAAGAGGGGTCGTCTGACTGACCCCGAGCGTCTGCGCCTGCTGGGCGGTCGCCGCGTACGAGCCGACCCACCACTGGTGCCCGAGACCCGGGAAGTGGGAAAGGGTCGGATTGCTCCACAAGAGGATCGAGAACATCGAGACGTTCGCGAGCAGCGCCGACATCAGGATGACCGGGATGTTGCTCGCGTAGATCAGACGCAACGGGTACCTTCCCCGGGCGCCTCTCGCCTCGGCGTGGGAGAGCGGAAGCTCGATCCGCGTCGACTCCGTCCAGGCGACCAGGAAGAAGATCGCCGCCGTACCGGCGAGCGCGACCACGGGATTGGGCGAATGCAAGAGCACCTGTTCCCAACCACCTCCGGCGAGCTGGCCCGCGTTGTAGTGGGTGAAGAACCAGAATGCCTTCGGGATCGTTCCGCTCGGGGGGTTCGTCGCCGAGACGGCGGCGGTCGGGTTCGCGGGGAGCCAGTTGAGCGTCCCCTGGATGATCTGCTGGGAGACGCCGGCGGCGATGAACAGCGAGATGCCGCTCCCGATCCCCCACTTGCTGACGACCTCGTCCATCAGGAAGACGAGGTAGCTGCCGAAGACGAGCTGGGCGATGATGATCGAGTCGGCGAGGAGAGCGCCGTTCCCGGGGGAGCTGCCGTCCAGCGAGGAGATGAGCGAGGAGGAGGGGGTCAGGTAGCCGAAGACCTGGGGGATCGCCTCGACGAAGATCATCGCGACGACCATGACCTTCTGGGTCCCCTGGTACATCCCCTTGTCCTCGTCGTCGGTCAGATCGAGGTTGATGATCTTCGCCCCGGTGAACAGTTGCATGATGATCGAGCCCGTGACGATCGGCCCGATGCCCAGATGCATCAGCGTGCCCTGCTGGCCGGCGAGGATGGCCCGGTAGCTCTGGAACAGATCGATGACCGTCGCCTGGTCGACGCCGTAGAGGAAGATGTTCGTGAGAAGGAAGTACAGCAGCAGGACGATGATCGTCCAGAACATCTTCGTGCGGAAGTGCACGTGGCCCTTCGGCTGGGCGACCGCCGGCATCCTCCCGGTGACCGGCTTTAAGCCGTAGAGCTTGGATTTCGGGCCGTCGTAGGAGAGGCCGAGGAAGAACAGGGTGAGGACCGCGCCCAAACCGAGGGCGGTCACGCCGAAAGCGATGGGGGTCGGGCGGGCCCACAGCCACAATACGCCGAGAAGAAGGGCCGCGATCGCCACGATGGGGATCGCCCATCGGTAGTCGCGGGGAATCTCCTCGTCCGCCATGTGGGGCGTGACCAGCCGGTCAGCTCCTTATAGCCTTCTCGGGGGGAGAGCAGCGGGTTCCCTACGCTGGAGACGCGGGGGGGTCCTTGAGCAGCTCGACCTTCTCGGCCGCGTGCTTGGTGGCGTGGGGGACGAACACCTTCCACGGCCGCTCGGTCGCCCCGCCTCCGAGCAGGCGCTCGATGCCCACCCGGCTCAGGTCGGCGACGAGCGCTCCGTCCTTCTCCGTCAGCGCCTGGGCGGCCTTGAGGACCGGGACGAGCGAGTCGAGCTGTCCCACGTTCACCGCGAACGGCTCCTCGACGATCTCCGGCGGCCGCTTGAAGCCGTGCCGGCCGAAATGATCGGGCGCGTAGATGATCATCGACTTGCGCTTGTACTTGTGGAGCCCGGCGTTCCCCCGGCCCCCCTGCTTGCCCGCGCCGCGGCCCGCCTTGATGCCGCGGCCGTGGGTCCGTAGACCCCGGAACTTCCTCGTTCGGCTCGGCATCGTTTCGTTACACCATCTTCCGGGCGAGGTCGTTGATCGTGCGGCCGCGGTAGCCCAGGGCCCCGCCGTGGGCGAACGGGCGTTTGGTCGAGCGCCAGCCGCCTTTCGGCGCGTGCAGACGGAAGAGCGGCTTGATCCCGGGCGTCTTGACGAGCCCGTTGCCCATCACGCTGTCGGTGACGGACTTCAGCGGCGCGTCCCCGCCGTTCGTCGGCGCGGCGGACCAGCGGGTGCCGCCCTCGACCTCGGCGCGCTCCTTGACGAGCAGCGAGACGGTGTCGGCCTCGGCCTCTCCCCAGGTGACGTACCCCTGGACCTTGACGATCATCCCGCGGACGGACGCCTCCTCGGGCACGATCGTCGCGTGGTTGGGGCGGGTCAGATGCAGCTGGTCGAGCGTCATC
>JAKIWY010000007.1 GCA_022749835.1 Thermoplasmata archaeon
GCGAAACTCCGTCACGGAATCGCTAGGATGTAGCGCCGTTCACGACAGATTGGTTATGTAGGGCAAGGTGGCTGGCCAGCCTAAGGCCCCCCGCGGGGGGACCCAGAAGGGACAGGTAAGCGATGCCGGCACGTGTAATGAAGGAGTTCCAGGCCCCGAGGGGATTGCCCCGCAAGACCGCCTCGGTCTGCCCGGAGTGCATCAAGGTCGTTCCCGCAGTCGTCCGAGAGAAGGAGGGCCGCGTGATCATGGAGAAGACGTGCCGGGTGCACGGCTACTTCTGGGACATCATCTCAAACGACGTCGACTTCTATCTGAGGATGGAGGTCTACGCCCACGACGGGGTCGGCTACGAGAACCCCTACTACGACAAGTTCAAGGGTTGCCCGACGACGTGCGGAATGTGCAGTCATCACAAGTCCCACACGGGCCTTGCCCTGATGGACCTGACGAACCGCTGCAATCTCAAGTGCCCGGTCTGCTTTGCGAACGCGAACGCGGCCGGATACGTCTACGAGCCGACCCGCGAGCAGATCCACTTCATGCTCAAGACGCTGCGCGAGCAGAAGCCGGTCGGCGCGGTCGCGGTGCAGTTCTCGGGCGGCGAGCCGACCCTGAGCCCGCTGTTCCTGGACGCCTGCAGCATGGCCAGGGACTTGGGCTTCAAGCAGATCCAGGTCGCCACGAACGGCATCCGCATGGCGAACGAACCCGGCTTCGCCCAGGCGTCGCGCAACGCCGGTCTCCACACCCTCTACCTGCAGTTCGACGGTCTCGATGACGAGATCTACCGAAAGGTCCGCGGCGTCCCGCTCCTCAAGGTGAAGGAGAAGGCGATCCAGGCCGCGCGCAGCACCCACTCCTCTCCGCAAGAGATCTCGGCCGGCAAGCCCGACAAGCCGCTGAGCGTCGTCCTCGTCCCGACCCTGGTGGGCGGATTCAACGAGAAGGAGATCTGGCCGACGGTCAAGTTCGCGATCGAGAACCTGGACGTCGTCCGTGGCGTGAACTTCCAGCCGGTGGCCCTCACCGCCCGTATCCCGGACAAGGACCGCTTCCAGATGCGGTTCACCCAGTCCGACCTGGTGAGGATCCTGTGCACCGAAGGGCCGTTCGAGAAGTCGGACTTCTTCCCGGTCCCGTCGGTCGCCCCGATCTCCGAGCTCGTTTCGATCATCCACGGCGAGGAGAAGATGACCCTGACGACCCACCCGGGCTGCGGCTGCGCGACCTTCGCGTTCATCTCGAAGGATGGACAGAAGATCACGCCGCTCCCGCGGTTCATGGACGTCGACGGCTTCTTCGAGAACGTCGAGGGCATGATCGAGAAGTACCGGGACGCCCGCTTCGCGCGGGTCCGCACGGCCGTCGCAGGGGCGAAGCTCCTTCACGACGTGTCGAAGTTCTTCGACTTCTCGAAGGCGCCGGAAGGCCTCTCCGAGAAGAACTGCGTGAAGGTCATCGCGGCGATCTTCACGGAGGGGAACAAGGAGGCGCTCGCCAAGTTCACCTGGCGCACCCTCTACCTCGGGAACATGCACTTCCAGGACGCCTACGACTACGATATCCAGCGCCTGATGCGCTGCGATATCCACTACTCGGTGCCCGACGGGCGGATCATCCCGTTCTGCTCGTACAACTCGGGCCCGATCTACCGGACGGAAGTCGAGAAGAAGTTCTCGATCCCCATCCCCGACTGGCAGAAGGCGAAGAGCTCGAGCGGGCTCACGCTCAAGACCATCGAGACGATGGGCGTCAACGGGGAAGTCATCGTGGACCCGGAGTACTACCGGATCCGCGCGATGAAGGGCGCCCCCGGCATGAGCAGCGTCTAGGCGCGCGGCTACCCCTGCCCGCCCGAACCCTTTCTTCGCCCCCACCGGGGCCGCCGTCTACCGATTGGCGGTTTCCCTTTCGTGATCCTGGCCGGCCGCCGGAACTATCGCAGCCGCACGTAGAGGGCGGAGCCGGGTCCACGGTACTTCAAGGCAAGCGCCCGAGGGTCCGTGGGCCACCCTTCCTCCCGCCGGTCGATCTCGGCCCAGCGTTCTTCCACCTGGAGCCCGTCCGGCTTTGCGGGGGGGGGAGGGGGGTGCTCCGAGAGGAAGAGTCCCGCTGCTTCGATATGCTTACAGGTGCCGATCCCCCGACGGGCGAAGTCCTCGCAGGTGCAGAGCGCGCCCTCCCGGTCGGGGAACCCCGGGAAGTAGGTCGTATAGTGCGTCTCGTGCACCGGGTTTCGGACCTCGGCCGTGACGTACGGTCGCCCGGTGAGCGGACGGACCTCCAGGGTCTCCTCGACGGCCCGCACCCTGCGCTCGGCGCGCGCCTCCGCCTCGCTCCGGCGGCGGTCCACGTTGGGAGGCGGGGGCGTCCGCTCCCGCCGTATAGAGCTCATTGGCCTGGGAGAGCGCTGGCGTATTTCCGCGTCGCTCCGCCGTGGGAGCCTGGCGGGCCCGAAGGGGATATGCCCGAGAGGGGCTCGCGACCCCCGTGGCCAGCACCCCGACGGCGACGGCCCGGCCGGCCCTCGCCGACCGGCAGGGAATCCCCCGCCGACAAAAGATGGTGGGAGGAGGCCTCGCGCTCACTTTCCTCGGGCTTTTCCTGGTCGTCCTGCTATTCCCGGTCGCGCCCGACGTGCTGCTCCGAACGATCCCGGCCGTCGGCGCGGGGCTCCTGTGCCTGTGGGTGGGGGGTATCCTGATGGGTCGCGCGATGGGGTCGAAGGCCCGCCCTCAGCCCTGAAGGGAGGGGAGCGACATCTTTCCCTGGCGATTGGTGAGCATCGACATCGATGGCACCCTCACGCGGGTCCACGGCTGGGAGTACCTCGCCGCGTCGACCGGAAAGCTCCACCGGTTCGAGGTAGCGAACCGACGGTACCTCGCGGGGGGCGTGACGGAGGACCAGCACCTCACGGAGCTTGTCGACCTGGCGACGGGGTTGAGCGAGTCGGAGGTCGACCGGGCACTCGCCGCCACCCCGAGGCTCTCCGGGATCCGCGAGGCGATCGCCCTATTGCACGAGCGCGAGGTGGTCGTCGCGTTGCTCACGCACAACCCCCCCTACGTCTGCGAGTGGTACGCCAAACAGTTCGGGTTCGACGACTACGAGGGGACGCAGGGCTCGTCGATCTCTCGGGGGGTCGTCACGGCCCCCCACGGCATCCACGCGGACAAGGTCGTAGGGATGGGTCGTCTTCTCGAACGCCACGGCATCCATCCTCAGGCGGCGCTTCACGCCGGCGACGGGCCGCCGGACGCTGCCGTCTTCCCGACCGTCGGCGGCGGGGTCGCCCTCAACTCCAAATGGCCGCGGGTCCGGGCCCTGGCGGACGCCACCTTGGACGCCGACGACCTCCGGGAGCTGGTGACCGTGATCGACCGGCTCCCGAGCCGTCCCATCCGTTGAAAGGTGCTGGCCGGGCGCTCAGGGTTGATATAACCGCTCGACCGTCAATGCTCCCAACGCGATGGAGTACGTCGTCCTCAAGGCCGCCCATCCGACGTGGCTGACCACCCAGCTTCCGCACGAGGTCGCCGAGCTGATCCGCTACCGGGCGGAGGACGACCGCGGCCGCCCGGGGCCGGGGAGGGGGATCGCCTTCCTGACGAGGGGCCCCGGGGTCGTCCGGGTCGTCGCGTCGTTCCAGGCCCGCGAGATCCTCGCGGTCGAGACCGTCCGCAACCGCTACATCGCCCCCGCCGGCCTCAGCGAGAAGCTCGTGTTCAACCTCCCGGGGGCGGTCCAGCGCCATCTGGGCATCCAGGTGCAGCAACGCCCCCCCACCGGGCTAAAGTCCACCGACGATTCGATCCTCTGGTTCCTGCCCGCTCCCGAGTACTACGAGTACCGGGGTATGGAGCGGACCGCCGGCGGCTGGAAAGGACCGTCCCCGGGGGGTCTCGCCCACGTCTACCTGACGAAGTCGATCCTCCCCCTCCCCCACCCCCTTTCGGAGCTCACCGAGCTAGAGAACCGGATCGAATCGGAGGAGTGGAGACCGCGGATGGAGGCGCTCGAGCGCCCGATCCGCAGCCGCCGGAGGACCGGTTAAACGTCATCCGGAGCCCCGGAGCCGTTCTCCTATCGGAGGACGGAGCGAGACGGGTTACCTAAGGTACATATAGACCGCCTTTGAATTGTAATAGTGGCATGGAGCACTCCGGGATCCCTACGAGGGGACCGACCAGTAAGCCGTACACCCTACGCAATCCGGTCCCGCTGAGGACCGAGGCCGACTTCCGGACGACCCGGGCGGGCCTTCCGGAAGACATCAACCTGGTCATCGCCGGGCCGGTTGACCACGACTCGCTCGCCAAGGCGATCCGGCGCTCCGTCGGCCACGACGGGATGCGCCCGGAGGACGCCCGGTCGATCGCCGCCCACGTCCTCAACTTCTTCGGCTTCAACGAGCGGATCATCGACAACGTCCTCGAGCCGGACGACCGCGATACGTTCTACATGCTCGAAGACACGGGCATTCTCGAAACCGAGCGGGACGAGACGACCCTCTACGACGGCCGGGAGTGGCGGATCCACTACTGGATGTTCCGCAAGGACCGCATCTTCGACCTCGCCCGGGAGGAGACCGCGGCGATGCTCGAAGCCGGCGAGAAGGACTTCGTCTACTCCGCCAACGCGGCCCGCTCCGGCGCCTTCCACCTCCCCCACGGCGAGCGCGGGACGGGCCTCGCGGCGCACGCCGTCTACCACGAGCTCGGCGATGAGGTCTGGCTCGAGCGGCGCCCCACGGGAGGGGCTCCGGCGGCGGCCAAGTCGATCAAGGGCCCGAAGCCCGGCTCCAAGCCGAAGCACGAGCGCACCCGCCCGAGCCTCGAGTAGGCAGGGCGGCGGCTGAGCCCGACCCCCCCAACCCCTATCTCGGCCCCGATGTAGGGGCCGAGGTGCGCCGGATCCTCCTGATCGCCCACCGGGTGCCCGTTGCGGGCAACTTCACGCTCAACGACCTTGCGGGCGGCGCCGGGCGGATGGACGAGGTCGCCCGCGCCGTGTCGACGGCCTTCTCGCTGTCGAACGACCTGAGGCGGGACACCGAGATGACCGTGTTATACGTCGCCTCCCCTCCCCCGGCGGCGCGTCGCATCCGGCTCATCGGGGAGCGAATCCGCTACCTGAACCCGGATGAGCGCTCGACCGCGGCCCTGCTGAAGAACGCCCTGGTCCGGTCGATCCCCCTCACCGGGGAGGTCGAGGCCTCCCCCGGGTTGTTCGTTGCGCCCGCGGACCCGGAATCCGAGCTGCGGGAGTTCGCCCGCCAACCCGGGGTCGTCTGGCTCACCGAGTCGGGGGCCCCGATCGGGGAGTTCCGCCTATCCGGTGGGGACGTCGGGGCGATCCTCGCCGACCCGTTCGACTTCGCCCCCGCGGAGTCCGCCCTGCTGGAAGGGCTCGGGGTCCCGAAGGTCTCCTTGGGGCCGCTCTCGCTGCGTAGCTCGCAATGCGTCGACCTGTTCCATCACTACGTCGACCTTCGGGAGGCCGTGCGACCCGGTTCCGCCAAGGAAGCGGGAGGCCTGGAGACTTCGGCTACCGGACCGTAGGGATCAGCTCCGGCTCGACCGGCTCGGCCCGTGGGGCCGGGCGGCTCGAGCGGGACTCGACCCCTCCCACCACCGCGGTCAACCGGACCACGTCCCGCGCCTCCGGATGCAGCCGGGTGCCGAGGATCAGCCGACGGGGCTCGCCAAAGCGGGTCCGGACGCTCCGGAGAACCCGGTCGAGCGTCCGCAGCGTGAGGTTCGAGCCACCGTCCAGGTGCAGAAGGGCCGACGGGGACTCACCGATGTGAAAATCGAGGAGGCTGCCGTTGAGCGCCTCCTGGACGAGCCGGTCGGGGTCGGAGACATGATACTCCGAGCAGAGCAGCGTCGAAAGGCCCCCGTTCCGCAGGTGAGACTTCAGGCTCCCGAGGTCGACATTGAGCTGGGATGGGTGTTCGACCATGTCGACGAGACTCGTGACGAGCTGGTGGAGGTAGGTGTTCCTCAGGTGGAAGACCTTCGGGACCGGTAGGGACTCGAACCGCCGGAGCTTCTCGTTGGCGATTAGGAGGAGGAGTCCGCCCAGGTCCTCGAGCTCGCGCAGCGTCGTCGCCACGTTCTCCCGACGCTCGGAGTTCGCGTCGATCTCTACCTGGAACGGAAGGAAGCCGATCGGGATCGCGAGGGCGTCTGTGCGCCGGAGCGCGGCGGAGAGGTAGGGGAGCAGCGCGCTTCCCGTGCCGCCGCCGAGACCGGCGAGCAGGAAGACGATCTCGAAGCGCGATAGGCGGCCGACGAGCTCGTCACGGCCCTCCTCGGCGGCCTCCACGACCGCGATGCGGTCGCCGCCGCTCCCCCGACCCTTGAGCTTGCGCTGCCCGAGGAGGATCCGCTCCTCGACCTTAACCCTCAGGAGATGGCGGGCATCGGTGTTCACGGCGAAGGCGTGGACCCCAGGGACGCCGAGCTCGACCAGGTCGTGGACCGCCTCGCAACCGGCTCCACCGAGACCGACGACGGCGAACGTTTCTCCCTGGGCGAGGTACGCCCAGGTGGCGGTCGGGTCTTCGGCCATCGCGGGGTTCCCGGCCTACGGCGGCGGGCTGCCTTCCGCCGTGGCCACGGGCTCCCCCTCGCGTCGCGTTCGTCCGACGCCGACGGCGAGCTGTTCCATCCGGACCCGGATGTACTCGCGGACGGCGGAGCGCACGGCGTCATCGACCGAGATCGAACCGCCCTCACGGACGAACTCCTCGAGCTGGCTGTTGTCCTGGCGGGAGAGGTCGACCACGACCTTGCGGATGTTCGAGGGAGGCAGGTTGACGTCCGAGTAGCGCTCGAGCGCTTCCCGGATGGTGTCGGAGATCGTCGCCGTCCCCTTCGACTGCTGGATCGCCTTGAGCTTCTCAAGGAGGTCCTGAGGAATTCGAACGGTGACTCTCTCTGATGTGTCGACCATGGGGCGTCAGACAAGGTCCGGTTCTTTGTCTGACGTTTGACATATGCGGAAATCGGTACTTAATGATTTGGAGATGACGATTCTCCTTCATCATCGTGAGCTTCCCGTCGAGGGCCAAGGCGCTAGGGCGTTGGGCTGAGCGCCCGAGTAGCCCACGAGCCGAGTGACACGCCCGGAAACATCAGCCCGCCAGAAGCCATCGTCCTTCGACCGGACCCGATGGAACGCATCCTCCCTGTCGGCGCGAACTGAAGTCACGCCACCCGCCGTCCGTGGGAGGGGCGGATCTGCCTTTGCTCAGAAGCCCGGGCGGGCGTTGAGGAGCACCCCGATGAGGTAGCCGGCGAACCCCCCACCGAGCCCTATGATGACCATCTGGGTGCCGTTCTTGAACCATCGGCCCATCGTGATCTTCGCCTCGTACCAGCCGATCCCGAAGAGGGCCACGGCGCTGAAGGCGATCGCGAGGAACGCTCCCAAGGCCACATCACTGCCGACGAAGAAGAACGGAACGAGGGGGATGAGGTGCCCTACGAGCGTCGCGCCGCCGACGATCTCGGCGCTCGTGCGGGGCGCCGACTCTTCGATGGGCGACAGCTTGAGCTCGAAGGCCATCATGAACTCGAGCATCGCCTTGGGATTCGCGCAGATCCGGTTGAGCATCTCTTCGAGGTCGGTCCCCTGGTAGCCCCAGTTGACGAGGACGACGCGCACCTCTTCGCGCTCCACCTCCGGCACGTCGCGCATCTCCCGCCGTTCGCGCTGCTCTTCCGACAGGTACAGCCGCCGCCGGGAGAGGGTCGACGTGTAGGCGACCGCGCCCATCGCGATCGACTCCGCCGCCATCGCGGCGAGGGTGGCGATGAGGATGATCTTGACGTCGTGGACCGCCGCCGATAGGCCGAGGATGATGCCGAGTACGTTGACGATCCCGTCCTGGCTCCCGAGGATGAAGTCGGAGAGGAGCGTCGGGTGCACGTGGCCCTCGTCGGGCTTCTTCGGGGGAGATGTCGACGGTTTCGCCATCTTCCCCCTACCTTCCTGCCTAGGGCCGGAGCGCGGGAAGCGAGGCGGGCCATAAGGGCGACGCGCTCGGCCGCGGCCGAGCGTGCTCCTCGTCAGCCGCTCTGGGCAGGGTAGTCGGCGGTGGCGCCCGGCGGCGGGCCGGGAGCCTCCGAGACGGGTCCACGGACGTGGGGGTCGAAGGCGAGCGCTCGCAGTGATCTCAGCCCGGCCATGACGAGGCCGATGGCGATCGTGCCGGCCCCGGCGAGGATGTAGGTGAACTGGACCCCCGTCGCGATGGTGATGAGGCCCCCCGCGTACTGACCGGGCGGCACCATCGCGTAGCTACCCACCTCATCCGCGGCAAAGACGCGCCCGAGCATCTCGTCCGGAACCGTCGCCTGGACCGTGGCGAGGAGAACCGTGGTCGCCATGCCGGGGAAGACGCCGAAGAAGAAAATGTCCGGAACGCTGAGCCAGATCGTCCGCTCGAAAGCGAGCCCGAGGACCGCGACGCCCTGGAAGACCGTGAGCACGGCGAGCACTCGCCCGGCCCGGGACTCGAACCGGAACCGGTTGATGAGGAGCGTCCCGACGAACGCCCCCAGGCTGGAGCCGGCGACCATCGCCCCGACGTAGAGGGCCCGGTCGGCTCCGAGCCAGAAGCTGACGTAGAGGCCGAGCTCGACGAACGCCACCGCGGAGAAGAAGTTGATGGCGAGCGCCGATAGGGTCAGCTGGAGCAGCGCCTTGCGGCGCCAAAGGTACCGGTACCCCTCCTGGGCGTCCTGCAAAAAGCGTCGTTTCGGCCGGTCCGGAGCCGGCCGGAAGTCCCCGCGGATCGGGAGCATGAACAGCTGGGTGAGCGCAAACAAGGTCGCGGGCACCGCGAGCGCCATCGCCGCGCCGACCCAGCCGACGAGGGCGGTCGTGAGAAGCGACCCGCCGACGCTCACGATCAGGGCGGAGGCGTAGACGAGCCCGTTCGCCCGCCCGAGCTCCGCCGTGGAGACGAGCCTCGGGACGGAGGCGTTGAACGTCGGTCGAAAGACCGTGGTCGAGGCGGTCGAGAGCGCCCAGAGGGGGTAGAGCTCGAGCACCCAGAGCGGAAGGTAGTACCCGGGTGGGCCGGGGAGCGCGATGGAGCCGCCGGGGCGCATCATCAGGACGAAGGCGAGACCTAAGGTCGCGGCGAGGGCGAGCGCGTTGGTGAGCCTAAGGAGCCACAGGCGGTCGAGGCGGTCAGCGAGCGTGCCGGAGAAGAACGCCGTGCCGAGGGTCGGGAGGGTGGCGGCGAGACCGAGGAAGGAGAGCGCGAGGGCGGCGAAGGCGGTCGGGCTCGAGACGGTCGATGGGTAGGCGACCGCGACCGACCAGATCAGCACGACGAGGGTGGCGGTGGGAGCTCCAAAGGAGAAGGCGCCGCCGAGAAGGAGGTAACGGAACTGGCGGTTGGAGGTAAGGGAACGGTAGCTACCGAGCGCCCTTGCCACGCTCCTTCCGCGCCGAGCGAGCTTCAGCGCCATAAGGCTTCCGAGAAGTTCGATGGACACCCCCGTCCGACCCCAACCTGAATGAACCCCGCCCGCCTCGCCGGACCGGCGGGCGTACCTCGTGCGGTTGATCCATCAGGACCCGAAGAGCGGCCTCTTGAAGCTGCGGATCGAGACGCCGAGCGATCTATGGCGGATCGCCCGACTCGTCCATCCCGGCGAGCTCGCCGGGGCATCGACCACTCGACGCGACCCGGAGGCACCGGAGGATTCGCCGGCGGCGCAGCGCGAGCGGCGCCGGGTCTGGCTCGTCGTGCGGGCCGAGCAGGTCGAATTCCACGGGTTCTCCAAGCACGTGAGGATCACCGGGCCGATCGTCGAGGGCCCGTTCGACTTGGGCCGCCACCACACGCTGGACGTCGGGGACGGCGACGAGCTCACGATCCAGAAGGAGAGCCTGCCCGCGGGCGACCGGGCTCTCCTCGAGGAGGGGATCGAGTCGAAGGGGGACCCGAGGGTCCTGATCGCGAGCGTCGACTGGGGGGAGTCGACGTTCGTACGACTGCACGGGAGGGTCATCGAGCCGGTCGCCGACGTGAACCGGACGATCGCCGGAAAGCGCTACGCCGGGGGCCAGGGGGAGAAGGACCGGGAGGCGTACATGGAGTCGCTGATCGACGTGGTGACCCGGGAGGCGCCGAGCGCGCTCGCCATCGTCGTCTGCGGCCCCGGTTTCCTCAAGGAGCATCTCGCCAAGGCGATCGCCGAGAAGGTCCCCGCCGCGAAGGGGAAGGTGAAGGTCTACCCGACTGGGGAAGGGGGTCGCTCGGGGGTCGACGAGCTTCTTCGCAGCGGCAAGGCGAGCGAGGCGTTGCGGGGGAGCGCCGCGGCGGAGGAGGCCGACCTCGTCGAGCGGCTCGTGACCGCGCTCGGGGGAGGGAAGCGCGCCGCGGTCGGCCGTGCCGAGGTGACGGAGGCCTCCCACATGGGAGCGCTCGAGACGCTGCTTGTCTCCGAGAGCCTTCTGACCGAGCCCGCCGTCGTGGAGGTGCTCGACATGGCGAGGGCGGCGCGCGCAAGGATCTTCGTCGTTCGGGACGAGGGTGCCGCAGGAAAAAGGATGACCGGGGTGGGTGGCATCGGTGCGCTGTTGCGCTTCGACTGGAGCCCGGCCGCTGGACGGAACGTCGGTCCTAAGGGAGGGCCTGGACGCCTTCCCTGAGCTCCTCGAACCGCCGCTTGAGGTCCTTGAGGGCGTAGCGCAGGGACTCCCGGGCGGTCAGGCTGCCGTCGGTCTCGAAGGAGAGGAAGAAGCGCTCCGTGTCCGGTTCGACCTTCACCGAGCCGTGCTCGCAGCTCTTCTCGCACGCCCAGCACAGGATGCACTGCGTCTCGTCGGTGACGTTGAGCTTCCCGGAGGAGTACTCGAGGATGTTCACGGGGCACGCGGCTCCGGCGCGCTTGAGGCAGGCGTCCGTGCATCCCTGGTTGCGGTGGATCTTGATGTGGGGCCGCGGCGAGACGCCGACGGCATGGGCGACCTGCCACTTCGCGTGCTCGCGCGCCGTGCCGACCTTCGCGGTCGCGTAGGCGAGCAGGGCCTGGCGTGCGCCCAAGCGCACGATCGGGATCTCGGGCTCAAGGATCGCCATCGAGTCGTCGCCCAACGGCACGACGTCCTTGGCGTAGACGGTGCACGGGCCCTTCTTGTCGACGGAGAACATCATCTGACAGTGCGTGCAGCCGGCGCCGTTGCACGTGCACTCGGAGGTCTTGCGGAACTGGCCCAAGTCGGTCGGGATCGGGAGCAGACCGAGACGCAGCGCGACCGCCTCATCGAACATGCTGGTCGACGAGTCGTAGTCCTTCCCCGACACCTCGTCGCGAATCGGTCCCAGGTGGAACTCGACATCCTCGATCGCGAGCTTCGGGACGTCGGAGAGCAGCGAACGGCGGACCGCGTTCACCTGGCTCGCCGAGGAGCCGATGAACTCCACCTCGAGCGCCTTCGGGCGCAAGGCGGTGATGACGACCTCGACCATGCTCCTACACCCGCCGGCCGCGTCGGCCGCCTTTCGCCTTCGTCCCGTCGTGGGGGACCGGGGTGACGTCCTCGATGCGGCTGATCTTGATCCCCGCGCGCGACAGGGCGCGGATCGCGGCCTGGGCTCCGGGGCCCGGGGAGCGGGAGCGGTTGCCGCCGGGGGCGCGGACCCGCACGTGGAGCGTGTCGTATCCCTTCTCGCGCATGGCGGCAGCGACCTGGTCGGCCGCCTTCATCGCCGCGTAGGGGCTCGACTCGTCACGCGCGGCCTTCACGACCATGCCGCCGGTCGCCTTCGTGAGCGTCTCGGCGCCGGTGAGGTCGGTGATGGTGATGTGGATGTTGTTGTAGCTCGCGAAGATGTGCGCGATGCCGACTTTCGCCATCTTGCCTCACCCGGGCCCGACGGGGGCCGGGGCGGGGGGCGCCTCGGACCGGCTCGTCATCTTCTCGCGCAGCGCGACGCGGATCGGGTGGTCGTCGGAGAGCAGCGGGCTCGTGGGAGCGTAGTTGATCATCGGCTCATCGGCGGCGGGCACGAGGTAACCCGGTCGGGTGACCTTGTGTTCCCCGATGGAGAGGTGGCCGTGAACGATCATCTGGCGCGCCCCCCATGCGGTCGGGGCAAGCCCCTTGGTGAACGCGACCCATTCGAAGCGGCGGATCAGCAGGTCATCGGTCGTCAGCGCGAGCACGTCGTCCAGAGTCGGGCTCCCCGTCGGCAGCACGCCCAAGCGGGTCAGGCGCCCCAGCAGTCCGTCTGTCTCGAGCTTCGCCTGCGGCTCGCCGGCACGCAACCGGGCCTGAAGGTCTCTCGCCTGGCGACGGAAGCCGCGGAGCACGGACTGCGCCTTCCAGAGCTCGCGTTTGTTCTTGAGCCCGTATTTCTTGAGGAGCTTTCGCTCCTCCTCCATTCGCGCCGCTTCCCACGGGTGCTTCGGGGTATCGTAGAGCCGCCTAAGGAACTTCGGATCGCCCATCGCGGATCACCCCTTCTTCTCGGCGGCGGCGGGCTTCTTGTCGGCGGGGGCGGACTTCTTGTCGCCGGCCGCCGGCTTCTTGTCGGTCGCGGCGGCGGCCGCCGGCGCGGCAGCGGCCGCAGGAGTGGCGGCGGCGGCTTTGCCGCCTCCTCCGCCACCCTTCTCGGTCGCCGCTGCGGCCTGGGCCGCGGCCTTCGCATCTTTCTTGAGAACGCCCGCGGCCATTCCCGTCCGTCCGTTGGAGCGGGTCCTCTGGCCCCGGACCTTTTGGCCGCGTTCGTGCCGGACGCCCCGGTACGAACGGATCATCTTCATCTGGTTCACGTCGTCGCGCCGCTGCGTCTCGAGGTCCGGTCCCACCAGGTGGTGGACCTCGCCGGTCGCGTAGTCGAGGGGATGGTTGACCATCCAAGAGGGGACCTTCGACGGAAGATCGGTGAGCAACGCCTCGATCCCGTCGACCGTCGCCTCGGGAAGATCGCCGAGCATCTGCCGCGGATTCACTTGCGCGAGCCGGCAGGCGACCTCGGAGAGCCGGAGCCCGACACCGCGCACGCCGGTCAGCGCAAGACCGGTCGCCCGCGTGCCGTCAAGGTCCGAGCCGGCGAGCCGTACGATGTAACGGAAGTTGGGATTGTCGGGGATGGGGCGGGCGGCCTTCTTCGGCTTGCCGCCGGCTTCGCCTTTCGCGCCCTTCGCCTTGGTCTCCTTCCCCTTGCCGCCGCCCTTCTCGCCTTTCTCCCCCTTCTTCTCCTTCGGGGCCCTCTCCGGCTCCGTTGGCACGGCGGCCGCCGCGGGCGGGGCGGACTCGGCGGGCGCGGGGGTCTTCGGCGCGATGCTCACTCTCCTTTTTGCGACCGTCTGGCGGAGGCCCGGGCCGCCGGAAACCGGCGCGCCGGGAGCCGCGAGAAGCGGGTGCCGCCGCCGAGAAACATGGCCCTTTTAACTGCTTCGGGAGGCGGAACGCGGTCGGGCGCGGGAGGACCCGGCTTCATTTAAGGGGGAACGGCTCGACGCACCGTGCCCCGTGCCCACGACGTCTCGCTCATCCTGCCGACGTACAACGAGCGAGAGGCACTTCGCACGCTGCTCCCGAGGATCCGGGAGGCGTTGAGCCCGTACAGCGCCGAAGTGCTGGTGGTCGACGACAACTCCCCGGACGGCACGGCGGGCGTCGCCGCCGACTGGCCCGCCCCGCCGGACGTGAGGGTGCTGGAGCGTCCGAGCCGGCTCGGCCTCGCGAGCGCCGTCACGGACGGCCTCAAGGAGGCGGACGGCCGGGTGCTCGTGGTGATGGACGCCGATGGCAGCCACCCTCCGGAGTCGATCCGGGCGCTCGTCGAGCCGATCCTCGGCGGGCGAGCGGAGTTCGCCCTCGGAAGCCGCCACGCGAACGGAGGTAGCTCGCCCGGCTTGGTCGGGCCTCGCCGGATGCTCTCCTGGGGAGCGAGCCTGCTTGCTCGGCCCCTCACCCCGGTCCACGACCCGATGTCCGGGTTCTTTGCGGTCTCCCGGGAAGCGGCGTTCCGGGCGCCGTTGACGCCCGTCGGCTACAAGATCGCCCTCGAGGTCCTCGCGAAATGCCGGCCCTACCCGGTCGTCGAGGTCCCGTACTGCTTCGCGCCGCGCATCGCCGGAGAAAGCAAGCTCGACCGCGGCCAGGTCGGCGAGTACCTGCACCACCTGGGACGGCTCTACGCTTGGCGAGCGTCGCGCTTCGGCCGCGCTTCGAGGACCCGGTAGCCACTTCGCCGGCCGAGCACTTCCACGCCCGGGTCCCAGTGCTGCGCGAGCCACTCCTGGTAGAATCGGATCCCCTGGCTGCCCTTCCCTACGAGCAGGAGCCTTCCTTCCGGGGCGAGGTGCTCCGGCACCGCCTCGAGCAGCTTGAGCATCCACTCGCGTCCGAGGTGGTACGGCGGGTTCGTGGCGATGAGCGAGAACCGCTCGGCCTCGACGGAACCAAACCCGTCCCCCGGGCGGACCTGGGCGTTGGGGAGGTGGTTGCGCACGACGTTGCGCCTGGCCAAGCGGACCGCGCGGCGGTTCAAGTCCGTCAGGAAGACGCGGCCCTTCGGCGCGGCCTTGGCGCACGCCACGCCGATCGCGCCCCATCCGCAGCCGAGGTCGAGGACGTACTCCTCCGGCGCGAGCGAGAGATGCTCGATGAGCAGGGCGGTCCCCGGGTCGAGGCCGTGCGAGGCGAAGACCCCGGCGTCCGCCTCGAAGGCGAGGACCTCCCCGCGGTAGAGGAAGCGCAGCTCCCGGGGGCGGGAGGCGCTCGTCGGGCGCTCGGTGAAGTAGTGCTCGTTGCCCGACTCCGGCGCGTCCTCGCCCATCGTCGACTACGACCGACGGCCGAACAGGCCGCTCCGTTTTGTACCGTCGGGGCCCGGCACCGACGCAAGGGCCTCCTTGAGGAGATCCTTCTGTCGGGAGCTCAGGCTGCGCGGGACCTCGACGTGCAGGGTGACGATGAGGTCGCCCCGATCTCCGCCGCGGAACCTCGGGAACCCTTCCCCCCGCATCCGGAACTGGCTCTCCGGCTGGGTCGACGGGGGGATCTTGAGGAGGGCATCGGAGGTGATCGTCGGCACACGAACCTCCCCGCCGAACATCGCCGTCGAGAGCGGCACGCGGGTCTCGGTAAATGCGTCGCGTCCCTCGCGCCTTAGCCCCTCGACCGGCTCGAAGATGACCTGGACGAACAGGTCGCCCGGGATCATGATGCCCCCGGAAGCGACGCCCTGGCGGGCGAGGCGAAGGACCGCGCCGTCCTCCATCCCCGGGGGGATCGTCACCTTGAGCTTGCGAAGGTGCCGGATGATCCCGCTCCCCTCGCACGTCGGACACTTTTCGCGGATCCGTCGCCCGGCGCCGTGGCACATCGGGCACTCGGTGATCGAGATCAGCTGGGCGTAGCCGCGCGTCTGGGTCCTTCGAAGCTGCCCGCGCCCTTCGCACTCCGGGCACGTCTCGAGCGCCGTGCCGCGCTTGGCCCCGGTGCCCCGGCAGTCTTCGCAGCGTCCGGTGTGCGGCACCTCGAGCGTCGGTTCCGCTCCGGTCACGGCATCGGCGAGGGGGAGTCGGACGGTCACCTCGATGTCGCTGCCGCGGTTCGCCGGTCCTGAGCGTCGGGTCCGCGTGGCCCCGAAGAGGCTGTCCGCCATTCCGGAGCCGAAGAGCTGCTCGAAGAACGCCGAGTTGCCGAGCAGGTCCTCGAGGTCCTGGGCATGCGTGAAATTCTGCCAGGTGAACCCCTGAGGACCGAAGTCGGTCTCCACCGCGGAGAAGCCCGCCTGGTCGTACCGGCGTCGCTTCTCTTCGTCCGCGAGGACCTCGTACGCCTCCGAGAGCTCCTTGAACCGCTCCTCGGAAGCCTTCGGGTTGTCCTTGTTCATGTCGGGGTGATGCTGGCGGGCGAGGCGTCGGTAGGAGCTCCGGATATCGTCCGGTGTGGCGGTCCTCGGGACCCCGAGAACATCGTAGTAGTCGCGCTTCGCCATCGTTCGCGTCCGCCGCTCGCCGGTCCGAGACCCTCCTATCGGGCGAGATACAAAGGCTCTTTCACCACGGCGGAACGCCTCGTTGGCCCCCAGAGGAAATCCACGGACGAGCCGACGTGCATCCGGAGGAGCTCGGCCGCTCTCGCTTCCCGAAGGGCGAGCTCTAGGAATCCGAAGCTCGAACCCACGACGCCGACGACTCCGATTGGGAGCCCCTCATAACTCGCCGACCGAAGTGCGGGCCGCAGCCGGCGCATATCGGGCCGGAACCGCACGGTGGCGCCGGGCGAAGGCGCCCAGGTGGTGGGGACATTGGTGACGACGTTGCCGAAGCGGTCGATGTGCAGGACCGAACCGGCCGCCCCCGTCCGGTGCCGGCGGGCGACGGGAAGGACGTACCGGAGCAGCGGGAGGGCTGGGCCGAGCTTCGGGGTTCGGCGTGATGCCGCGATCCTCGCCGCGACGGGAGCGAACAGGTCGCGGCCGTCGAACGTGGCGCTTACTGGAGCGGGGAGGTCGAGCGGCACGCGGTCGATACGAAATGCGCTGGGGCGGCCCAACTTCTCCGCGAGCGGTGAGAGGAGCCCGTTGTCCGGTCCAACCAGCCAGCTACCGTCGGCGCATCGGACCGCGACCGGGGCCCGTCGCCCCCCGACGCCGGGGTCGACCACGGCCAGGTGGACCGTCCCGGGCGGGAAACCACCTGCCATGTAGAGCAGTAGAAACGCCGCTTCCGCCACCCCGTGGGGCGGAAGGTCGTGGGTTAGCTCGATGACGCGCTCGGGCGGAACGGATTGGTAGAGGACCGCCCGGACCTGGGCGGAGTAGGCGGGACCTAGGTCGCTCGAGAGGGTGAGGAGCCGGCCTTTCGTTGGCGTCCGGAGACGGCGCCCGGGGGGCAAGGCGGAGGGGGGCACCCTACGACTTCATGATGGCCACCAGGAAGATGGCCACAGCGACGAGGGCTCCGACGGCGGCGGCCGCAATCACCAGGAACGACTGCCAGACGAGGTTCGAGACAGTGTGCGCGCCGTCCAAGTGGTACCAGTACCCACTGCCGATCCCCACGACAGCGCCCAGGACGAGCAGCGCGATGCCGATCGTGCGGCTCTTGCCCGAGCC
>JAKIWY010000070.1 GCA_022749835.1 Thermoplasmata archaeon
ACGTGGAGGTCGGCCGTACGCTGAGGATCCTCGGCATGCGCCCGTTTCGGCTGCACCGGGGCCACGACGGCTGGAAAGAGGTCACCGACACCGATGCGCTATCGACCGGGCTTGGGCTTTGGGTCGTGGACCTCCCCGTGAGCCCCCAACTGGGCGGCCGCATCGATTTCACGTTCTTCTGGCCCGAGGAGAACCGCTGGGAGGGGGTCGACTACTCGGTGGAGGTCGTATCCCCCTCGGGAGACCCGGAGCCGGCGGAGCCGCCCCGCGCTCCCGTCCCTTCGCCGAGCGTCGCGAGCTCCCCGGCGTCCCCCCCGCCGGCGTGAGTTGAGATTCCGTGCGTAAAGCGCCACCTTTTTGAGCCGAGCCGTCACCACCTCCCTTCCCTGAACTCATGAGCCGAACCGTTCCCCCGCTGCGGATGATGATCGACTTCGACGGGACGCTCGTCGAGCCGAACGTCGCGATCATTCTCGTGGGGGAGTTCGCCACCAACGGTCCGGCGGTCGCCCACGAGATCGACCTGGAGCTCCACGCCGGCCGCATCACGCTTCGAGAAGCCTGGGAGCGCCAGGTGGCCCTTCTCCCGAAGGACCGGCTGGGCGAGATGGCCGAGTGGGCTGTCCGGCACACGCCGCTGCGTCCGGGAGCCCTCGAGCTGCTCGAACTCGTTCGGACCCACAAAGTCCCGACCTCCATCGTCTCCGGCGGCCTCGACTTCTACATCCGGCCGATCCTAAAGAACGCCGGTATCGATCTTCCGGTCTTCTGCGACGCCCTCGAGGCCGTCCCGAACGGACATCTCAAGGTCACCCACCCCCACGGCCACGCCACCTGCCGGCTCTGCGGGATCTGCAAGGCGCAGGTGATCCGCACGATGCACTCCGGGCACCACCTCACGGTGTTCGCCGGCGACGGCAGCACCGACCGCTACGCGGCGGAGGTGGCGGACATCGTCTTCGCCCGGCGGCGCCTTCGCACCTTCTGCGACCGGCTCGCTATCCCCTACTATCCGTTCGAGGAGTTCGGACCGGTGACCGAGAAGATGCGAGGCTGGCTCGAGGGGACGGAGGCGCTCCCCTCAGCCCGCGCGCTCGGCCTGTCGGACTCGGCGTGCCCGATCTCCAAGGGCCTCGCGGCGGCGCAGTAGCCCCCCTTCGCCGCCCTTCTAAGGCTCCCCGGGGAGTATCGGTCCGGCGCGTTTGTCACCGGCGTTGGCCTTTCGGACCCAAAGCCCTAAGAACGCCTGTTCCCAACTTGCCCCCGCAAGGGGTAGACCATGACCATCGCACCGCACGGAGGCAAGCTCATCGACCGGCAGCTGTCGGAACGCGAGCGGGAACGGCGGCGCTCCGAGGAGAAGGACCTCCTCAAGATCCGACCGTTCATCGACCAGGTCTACGACGCCGAGAAGATCGGCACCGGGGCCTACAGCCCGCTCGAGGGGTTCATGGGCCGCGAAGCGGTCGAAACGGTCCTCTCCCAGGGCCGCCTTCCCGGGGGTCTCCCCTGGTCGATGCCGATACTCCTGGCCCCGAACGGCCCGGAGAACCTCTCCGTCGTCGGGAAGCTCAAGGAAGGGGATGAGGCCGCGTTGCTCGACGCCGAGGGCCGCTTCTTCGCCCTCTTGCACGTCGAAGAGAAGTTCCACGTCGATCACAAGGCGTTCGCCCAGGGCGCTTACGGAACCATCGACCCCCAGCACCCGAACGTCGCGGATATCTTCGCGTCCGGCGAGACGGCCCTTGGAGGCCGCATCGACCTTGTCGACCGCCTCGTGCTTCCGACCGGGGCCGAGGAGCTGACGCCCCGCGAGGCGAGGGCCGAGTTCGAGAAGAGAGGCTGGAAGCGCGTCTCCGCCTACCAGTGCCGCAACCCGCCCCACACGGCGCACGAGTACCTCCAGAGGCTCACCCTCGAGCGGGAGGACGTCGACGGGCTGTTCATCCATCCGGTCGTCGGCCGACTCAAGAAGGGGGATTACCGGCCCGACGTGATCATGGACTCCTACCGGCAGTTGGTGGAGCACTACTACTCTCCGGACCGCGTGATGCTCGCCGCCTTCTCGATCGCGATGCGCTACGCCGGCCCCAAAGCCGCCCTCTTCCTCGCCATCGTCCGGCAGAACTTCGGCTGCTCGAGCTATATCGTCGGACGCGACCAGGCGGGCGTCGGCAAGTACTACGACCCGTTCGCCTGCCATCGGATATTCGACGAGTTCCCGCTCGGCATCCAGCCGCTGCGCTACGGCGAGGGATTCTTCTGCCGCAGGTGCGGTTGGATGGCGTCCCGGCGCACCTGCAGCCACCCCGCCAGCGACCACGTCGACACCAGCCAGACGAGGATCCGCAAGGCGCTCAGCGAGGGGCAGCCCCTCCCGAGCGAGATCCTTCGGCCCGAGGTCCAGGCGATCCTCTCCCAACCGAACGTCACGCTCGGCTAGCGAGGGAACTCGCCGAAGCCTCGGACAGGGGACCAGGTTCCGGGCAGGAATCCAGGACTCTCCCCAGGGGGGGAAGGTCCGAACCGGCGACCTTACGCGAGGTTCACCATGAGGTCGGACTGGGCGAAGGCCGTCTCGGGGATACTGCTGAGGTCCACGACCGTAATCGACCAGACACCGGGAGTCAAGACGCCGAGCGTTCCGGTCACGTTGAACTCGAGGCCCGATAAGTCGACACTCCCGGCAGAAAGTGCGCCCGAGTCCCAGCGGGACCGATCGAAGTAGGGGTACGGGGCGGGGCAGGGGTGGATCAAACCCGTAAGGTGGACCTGAAGCTCGCACTCTTGATTCGCCGGATTGACAAAGACCTCGAACGGACCGTCGACCTCAATCGTCCCGCTCAGCGTTGAATCGCCGCTCAGGTTGGCGTTCAGGACCGCCGTATATGTCCCGCAGGTTTCGACGTTGCCGGCCGCTGTGCACCAAGAAGACGGAGGGCTCAGCGCCCAGTGCGTGTGCGCACTCGAGAAGACACACGGGGGTCCCCGGGTCCGCTCGCAGATGGGCGAGGAGGAGGCTCCGGGAGCGCCGGCCCAATCAAATACCGCTATGGTGAGGACGAGCACCCCGGCGATCGGAATAACGGCGGAACGTCGTCCGTACAGAGCGAACCGCTGAAGAACGTCGTCCCCCGAAGGGTGATGAAGCCCGACCTTAGCCGATCCCGCCGGTGTCCGTGGCGCCGGAGGCTCCCCTGGGATCTGCGGCCGCCCGATTAGGCGACCCGAGCCCGGTCCGACCCCTGCCCGAACGAAACGCCCTCGGGCGTTGCGGCCGGGACGTGGGGCGGGAGCCACTTGAGCCGCTCGAGCTCCTTGAGGATGTAGTCGGCCGACTCCGCGGGCGTGTTGACCGCGGTGTCGACCGTGATCTCGGGATGCTCCGGGAACTCGTACGGGTCGTCGACCCCGGTCATCTCCTTGATCTCGCCGGCTCGGGCCTTCTTGTAGAGACCCTTGACGTCTCGCTCCTCGCAGAGGGCGAGGGGCGTGTTGACGAACACCTCGACGAACGTACCTACCTCGCGACGGGCGACCGCGCGGGAGGTTCGGTAAGGGGAGATGAGGGCCACGATCGGGATGACCCCGTTGCGGGCCAGGACCTTCGCCACGTAGGTGACCCGTCCCGCATGGACCTCGCGCGACTTGCGGTCGAAGCCCAGGTCGGCGCTCAAGCCGCGGCGGACCTCATCGCCATCGAGGAGCTCGACGTTGCGCCCACGGGCCCTCAACCTCGGGGTGAGCTCCTTGGCGATCGTCGTCTTTCCGGCGCTGGGAAGACCCGTCAGCCAGATGCAGAATCCGCGCTCGCTCATCGTCCCTCGCTGGTGGCAGCCTCTCGCACCGTTTGACGCTTAAGAACCTTCCGGCGAGAGCACCTCGGTCGCACCTCGGGGGGGGCGCCTGCGACCCTCGCTACCGAGTTCCGGAGGCGACGCCGGAGACGTCCGCCCGCTCGTACTCCCGGCGGTCCACCCGGTAGAGCGCCAACGTTCCATCGAAGAACCTCCGGAGGTTCGAGAGCGCCCGCTCGAGCGCGTACGGCCTCGCCTCGGGGACCGCCGCGGCGCAGTGGGGGCTGCCGAGGAAGTTCGCGAGCGACGGGAAGGGGAAGCGAAACTCGAGCTTTCCGTCGCCGAACGCCTCTTCCCAGAAGACGTCGAAGCCGGCGCGGAAGCGGGGGTGGGCTCGCAGGTGCTCGTAGAGGGCCCCCTCGTCGACCGTTTCGGCGCGGCCGACGTTCACGAAGATCGCGTCGTCCCTCATGGCGGCGAATTCGCGGGCTCCGAGCGTGCCGCGTGTCGCTCGGGTGAGCGGTCGAATCTCCACGATCAGGTCCGCGCGCCCGACCGCCTCGATGAGTTTGCTCGCCGGGAACATCCGAACGGCTCCGGGCTCTTCGGTTCCCGAGCGTGATAGCCCCTCGAGTTCGAGGCCGAGCGCCCGCAATCGGGGAGCGAGCTCCTTGGCGATCGCGCCGAAGCCGAGGATGAGCGCCCGCTTTCCGACGAAGGTGCGGGCTTCGGGCGCCGGTCGAAGTCGTCCCTCTGCCACCGAGCCCATCCCCTCGGGGATACCTCTCGCGAGGGCCAGCGAAAGGGCCAGCGCGTGTTCGGCCACGAACGGCGCGTAGCCGCCCACGTTCGCGCAGACCGCGACTCCCGGACGGAACCGCTCGAAGGGGAACGCGTCGACCCCTGTGTAGATCGTCTGGACGATCTCAAGGCGGGGGACCATCTCCGGCTTGAAGCCGGGAAGCTCCCGGTCGAGCGAGCCGACCAACATCGCCCGCACCGTCGTCCACGGACGGCTTCGGACATCGGAGGCGTACGCCCAGGGGACGTCCGGGAAGACGGAGCGGACCTGCGCGGTCGCCGCCTCGCTCGGCGTGAGCGCGATGAGAAGCTTCGGCTCGCTCACCATCACCCGGCCTCGCTCGCCTGCGGGGTTCAAGCCGTCTCGGGGCCTTAACGCATCCCGAGCTCGTCGAAGAGGGCGAGATACTCGCGCGCCGTGTCGTCCCACGTCCGGACCGTCTCGGGGGGCGGGGGTCGCTCCGAGGAGAGCATCCTCTCAAGGGCCCGCGAGAAGGCGACCGGATCCCGCTCGGCGACGAGGAGACCTCTGACCCCATCGTTCGGCACCGTCTCTGAAGTTCCGGGGAGGTTGGTCCCGACCACCGGGGTGCCGCATGCGGTCCCTTCCTCGAGGGCGGTGCACGTCGACTCGAGCCGTCCCATCGACGGGTTCGCGACGACGTCGCCGAACCGGTAGAACGCCCCGATCTGCTCGTCCGGGACGAACCCCACGAAGTGGACGCGGTCATCCAGGGAGAGTTCGCGGCTTCGGGCCTCGAGTTCGGTGGCGAGCGGGCCGCGCCCGGCGATCAGCACGCTCACGTCGACGCCGCGTTCCTTGAGGAGCTGCGTCGCTTCTAGCAGGTAGCGGACGCCCTTGTAGGGAACGAGGCGGCCGACGAAAACGATCCGCTTCCGACCTTCGGGCGCCCACTCGGGCTTCACGCACGCCGGTCGCTCGCGTCCCGAGGGGCGGCCGATCCCAAGACGCTCCACGTCCACCCCCTTGGCGATCACTCGCATCTTGCCGAGATAGCGCGAGAGCACCGGGGACGCCTTCGCGTACCCCATGCTGTTCGAGACGACGGCGTCGGCGGCCTCCAGTACGGGGAACGCGGAGAACCTTCGATACGCCCAGGTCGCCGCCCCAGCTCCCGGCCACCGGGAGGCCCCCGCGAGATCCGCGTCCATATGGTAGGTGAGGACGGTGCGAACCCCGGCGCGTTGCGCCGCCTTCACGGTCGGCGACTCGACACCGGGGAAGGGCATGTGGAGCTGAAGGATCGCCGCGTTGCCGGCCGCCTCCCGGAGGGTCCGGCGGGCCGCCCGCGAGACGACCAAGGGCCGCTGCATGAGTTCTCGGGCTTTCACGAGCTCGATCTGCGCGCTCCCGATGTCGATCTGACCTCGCTCCGGAGTGTATCGGACGATCGTGGCGAGGACCTTGACGGGCCGACGTTGCGTGAAGCGCCGGACGAGCTCGTAGGCGTACTCCTCCGTGCCGCCCCGGTAGGTCGGCGGCAGCGGCACGACCACGGTGATCGGCCGCGTTGGAGCGGAGCCGTGCGCTGCGTCGCTCACGGTACGGGGGTCCCCACGTTCCGGCCGTTGTCGGCGATGTAGCGGCCTAGGAAGTTGCGAAGGCCCGGGAGAGGGCGCTTTAACACGCGCTCCAGGGCGCTCGCCGCGACCAGGTCGCCGGAGTCCAAGCTCTTGGTGATGAGGATCGCCGCCACGAAGACGCCGAAGCCGAAGGCGTAGAGTGGGATCACCGCCCAGTGGGGGAGGCTCATCCAGCTCGCGACCAGGTAGACCGGGCTCGCGAGGAGGAGCGAGAGCACCAGGGGCCGGTTCAGCATCGAGCGGAACGGCGTGATCTTGTCGGTGTAATAGAGCGAGATCAGGCCGGCTCCCGGGTAAGCGACCCGGGCGACCGACCAGGCGACCGCGGCGCCGAGGAGCCCGAAGGTCGGAATGAGGGCGAGGCTCGCCACGAGGTTGATCCCGGCCGAGAGGACCGTGGTGGCGAGCAGCGCGCGGGCGTAGCCCATGCCGGCCATGCAGGAGTTGACGGGACCTAGGATAGCGGAGATGAATGAACCGACGACCAGGACCTGGAGCGCGAGCGCCGAGGAGACGAACTTCGCGCCGAACACCGCGTCGATCGACAGCGTCGGGTCAAAGCCGAACAGGAGGAACATCGGAAGGGTGAGGGCGACCGTCCAGCGCGTGGAGGTGACGAAGGTCGCGCGCAGGGTGGAGTAATCCTTCTCGCGCACGAGGCGAGCGGCGACGGGCAGGAAGATGTACGTGAGCGCGCCGCTCCCCACAAGCAGGAGGCGGGCGAGCGTCATCGCGGTCGAATAGAGACCGACGTCGGTCTCGGGACGGAAGACGCCGAGGATGATGGTGTCGACGTAGGCGGTGACGAAGGCGAGAGAGCTCACGCCCCACAGTGCCGCCGAAAGGTCCCAGAGCCCGGGCTTCGGGCGCTTGGGCACCGTGGTGGCGGGGACGAGCAGCTTCGGAAGTCGCCGGAGCGTGTAGACGGTGAGCGCCGAGAGCGAGACCGCCGAGGCGAGAACGTTCGCGACAAGGGCGCCGGTGAAGCCGAAGTGAAGGTAGATCGCCGCGATGAGGAAGACGACGAACAGACCGGGGTTGATCACCTGGTTGAACCAGGCGTTCGGCGAGGTGTCCTCGAAACCCTGGAACACCGAGGCGAGCATCTGGGAGAGGATCGTGAACCCGATGGTGACGCTGAACAGCTGGAAGACGAGCACGAGCTCGGGGGTCCGGAACAGCACGGAGAGCGGCTGCGCCCCGAGGTAGACGAGGCTCGAGGCGACGAACGACGCGGCCACGGAGACCAGGATGCCGTAGCGCACGACGACCCGGCGCTCGCCGGGGTCGGTCTCGTACGATAGGGTCCGCGCGACCGCCTGGTTGAGCCCCAGGAGGGCGGTCATCGAGAGGAAGCCGACGAGCGCGAGGCCGAGGTTGAACTCG
>JAKIWY010000071.1 GCA_022749835.1 Thermoplasmata archaeon
CTGCAGGCGGCGATGGCGAGCTCCGGTCGATTCGCCCGGGGAGCGACCCGGACGACCGCGAGCAGGTTTCCGACGTTGTGCGGGTCCGCAGAGAGCAGCTTGTTGCGGGCCTCGAGCGTGAGCTTGGGGTCGGCTTCTGCGGCCTCGAGCTGTTCGGTGATCTCGGCGAGCAGCGGGCCATCGAGCGGCTCTCCGCCGGTCAACGTCGCCTCGAGCACCTTCGCCGCCGCCTCCTTCTGGCGCAGCGCGAGGAGAAGTCGGGCCCGCATGAGCGAAACGTTCGGCGGCTCCGGTTTCCCGCGGGGTGGGGCCGGGAGCGACTCCAACGCCTCGGCAAGACGCCCGAGCGCGCCGAGTATGTCGGCCCGGGCCAAACGGAGCGCGGGGTCCTCCGGGCTCTCCTTGAGGAGCGCGTCACAGGCCTCGAGCGCCTGGGCGTCGCCCCCGTGCGCCCGCGCAAGCTGCAGCTTTAGTCGAAGCGCCGCCGGGTGCGCGGGGACCAGCTTGAGCGCCTTCTCCACGTATTGAGTGGATGCCGCGTCCAACTGCTGGGCGTGCAGGTACGCCTCGGCGGCCTCGGCCGGACGGCCGAGCAGCTGGAAGGCGTCGCCCTTCGTCGCCCAGATCGACTTGTCGTGCGGGTTCGCGGAGAGCGCGGCGTCCAGTAGGCTCAGTAGCTCGCCGGTGCCCCGGTTCTGCGAGATGAGTATCAGCGCCTTGTGGTGGAGCAGGGAGGAGGAGCCGGGAGCCAGGAGGAGCCCGGCTTCGATCGCCCGGACCCCGAGATCCCGCTGGGAGATCCGGTAGAGCGCCATCGCCGCCTGGTCGAGTCGGGCCGCCCATTCGCTGGGCGACTCCTCGAGGACCTTGCGATGGCTCTCGGCGTAGGCGAGGAACCCCTTCAGGAGGTCGGCGTACTGGCCACGGTCCTCACTGGCCGCGGCCTCCTCGGCGCGCCTCCAGAGCGCGCGCGCCTCCTCCTCGCCGCTCGCGCCGGAGGGCGAGGGGGCGATAGCCGGTGCCGACGCCGTGGCGACCATTCCACGATGAACGAGGCGGATGGCGGTGTAAAAAGGTTGGGCGGGCCAAGAAGCGCGGCGCCGGCGACGGCCCGGCCGGCTTATGTCGCGCGCGCCTTCCTCGCGCCGTGGCCCGCGCTCCGGCCCGCGACAGCCGCAAGTCGATCTTCGACCCGGTGCACGGCGTCGTCGTCGTGACCGGCGCCGCCTTGCCGCTCATCGGTCACCCGGCGTTCCAGCGCCTGTGGGGGATCCGACAGACCGGCTTCGCCCACCTGGTGTTCCCCGGGGCGAACCACACGCGGCTCGAGCATTCGCTCGGGGTCTATTGGGTCGCCCGGAACATGGCCGAATCGCTCGGCCTCGCCGATGAGGGCGTCCAAGCGGTGGCGGTCGGGGGCCTTCTGCACGATCTGGGCCACGGACCGTTCTCCCACACGCTCGACCCGACGATGCGCGAGGTGCTGGGCTACGGCCACGAGGCGATCTCGCGATCGTGGATCACCGGGGCCCGGGAGGCCGAGCTGCGTCCACCCCGCGAGGCCGGTCCGACGATCCCCGAGCTCATCGAATCGAACGGGCTCGACGCCCGGGAGGTCGCCTCGTTGGTCGACCCGAACCCGCCGCCCCGGCGGGCGGCGGTGCTCTCCGCGATCCTCCACAGCGCGATCGACGCCGACCGGATCGATTATCTGCAGCGCGACGCGCACTACACCGGGGTCGCCCACGGGGCGATCGACTCGGTGCGGCTGCTCGACACGGTCCGGGAGCGCGACGGACAGGTCGTTTTCGCCGAAAAGGGCCGCAGCGCGGTCGAGGGATTCCTCGTCGGTCGGGCGCTGATGTACTCCTCCGTCTACTACCACAAGACCGTCCGGTCCGCCGAGGTGATGGCGCAGAGCGCCGTGGAGCGCTCCCCCGGGTACCCGGACTCCGCACGACGCCTGTTCGAGGCGACCGACGGCGAGCTGCTCGCCCGGCTGAGCGAGGCCGGGGAGTCGAGCGCGCGTCGCGTGCGGGCCCTCATGGAACGACGTCTGTTCAAGCGGGTCTTCGGGCTGCCGACCGTCGAGGGGAGCGAGCGTCGCCGCTGGCTCGCCCTCCTCCGCCGACCGGCGGCCCGCCGGGCGCTCGAAGACCGCCTGGCCGAGCGCATCGGAGGGTCGCCGGGCTCGGTACTGTTCGACCTCGCCGGCCTCACCGCTCGCGAGACCCCCGGCTCCGAATGGGCCAAGGTCGGCGTGCTGGAAGGGGAGCGGGTCGCCCATCCGTTCGCCAAGGCGAGTCCCTGGACCGAGCTCGCCCACCGCCCGCCCGCGCTCTGGGCCGTGTCGGTCTACGCCGACCCGGCCTATCGGGTCGAGGCGGAGCGCTACCTGAGGCGCCGCGCGGAGCTGCTCGAGTAATCGACCAGACGGCCTTATGCGCCCGGGCCCATCGGAGCGCGTGCGTGTCCTCCTCGTCGGCACGGGCGCCTACCCGATCCCGCCGACCGGCTACGGCGGCGTGGAGCGGACGATCGCGGAGTTCGCCCAGGCGCTCACGAGGGAGGGGCATGAGCCGGTCATCGTCAACCGGGTCGGACGGGGCCGGCCCCTGGACGAGTACCGGTTCGCGCTGGCGCTGCCCGATCTCCTGGCGAAGGAGCGCTACGATGTGCTGCACGCGAGCACCCCGGTCGTCGCCAACCGCCTCGCGTTCTCCGGCCGAGCGTTCGTCTACACGACGCACTCCCGGCACTGGTTCGATTGCCATGGGCCGAGGGAGCGGTTCGGTCGTTTCCTCGAGCGGCGCGCGGTACGACGGGCGGCGGCGACCGTCGCGCTCACCGAGCGCCTCGCCTCGGTGCTTCGTGAGAGCGCCGGCGCCCAGAGAGCTCCGCGCATCGAGGTGATCCCGCTCGGGGTCGATGCGGAGAAGTTCCACCCTTCATGGCCGGCGCGCACCGGCCGGCGGGCGCTCGGCATCGGGATCGTCGCCCCGATGAAGCGCTGGGAGCTCGCGGCGCGCGCGCTCAAGGGCTCGGGCATAACGCTCACGATCGTCGGACCGACGCCGGACCGGCCGTACGCTGAGCGTATCCGCTCCGCCGGAGATTCCGTCGAGCTCACCGGAGAGGTCGACGAGAAGGAGCTTATTCGCCACCTCGCCGAGCACGACTTCCTTCTGCATCCGAGCCGCGTGGAGATCCTTGCTGGAGTCGTCCTCCAGGCGATGGCCTCCGGACTTCCCGTGGTCGCCGGCGAGGCGGTCGGCTCCGTCGTCCCGGAAGGAGAAGCCGGATGGACAGCGCCCATCGGGACCAGCGAAGAGGGACTCGTCGGTCTCATGCGAGAGCGCTCGGTCGAACTCGCGAACGACGCCGCGTTGCGCCGACGTCTGGGTGAGCAGGCCCGACGGATCGCCGAGACCCGCTACTCCTGGCGGAATGTCGTCGCGCGTCACATCGCGCTCTACGAACGGGTGCGCTCGGAGTACGGAGAGCGCGCCGGGGCGTAGCGTTCAGCCGACCTGGAACCCCTGCTGGGTGATGGTGAACGGCCGGCGCTCGGTGTCGTGGGCGGAGCCGCGCATCCGGACGATCTTCATCTGGCGGATCGAACGGTCGCCGACCCACTTGCGCGTGAGGAGGATCTCGCCGCGCGTCAGCACCTCCTCCGCGGTCAGGAGGGCGGGGTTTCCCGGGGTGGCGGTGATGAGCGTTGTCACGCCCTGCTCGCTCAGGAACCTCAATAACGATTGGATCTCGGTCCGCTCGGCCTGAGGATCCAAGGAGAGCTTCACGGCGAAGCGCCGGATCGACGAGATCGAGTCGACGACGACGCGCGCGTACTTCGTCTTGCCCATCAGCTGGCGGAGCTTGAGGTGGATCGACTGGATCGAGATGTCGTCCGGCTCCGCCGCCTTCTTGGAGGGGTCGGAGAGGTCGCGCATCGATTTCGCGTCGGAGAGCGCCCGGATCTCCTGGACGTCGGACATCCTTTTGATCGCCTTGACGCCCGGGTTGGCGTCGAGCGTGCGCACGGAGGAGAGATCCCAGCCGAAGCTGCGCACGTTCTCGACGATCTCGGTCGGCGGTTCGTCGACGGCCACGAGTAGGACCTCCTCGCCAACCTCGAGTCCGGCGACCAGGAACCGCATCGCCAGGAGGCTTTTTCCGCTGCCCGAGCCGCCCGTCAGCAAGTACGGGCGGCCCGGAAGCAGGCCCCCTCCGAGCATCCGGTCGAGCCCGGGAACTCCGGTCGACACACGCGGGCTAGCTGGCTCCATCGCTGCCCACCTCCTTGATCTCCTCGACGGACGACGGTTCGGGCTCCGCGACGGCAGGATTCATCGGCTCGACCGTGGAGGCGGTCCCAGGGAGGATCGGGTCGGAGGAAGCCTCGAGCGACGCGGGAGGCTCCCCCCTCGACCCGCTCGGGCCGGGAGGGTCGGAGGGACTCGCGGCCGCCTCGGGAGGAGTTGTTTCCTGAACCGTCGTGGCATCGGGAACCGCCTTCTTCTTCCGGGGAGCGCGCTTTTTTGGTTTCGGCGGGGCCATCGCCTCGGCCGGCACGGAGTCGGGCCCGACGGACGGGGCGGGAACCGACTGTTTGCGCCGGGAGGAGGTCGAGGCCGAACGGCGGCGTCGTTTGGGCGCGGGGGCTGCGGCAGGTGGGATCCCGACCATGTCGACCTCTTCCGCCGTAGGGACCTCTTGGGCGGGCATCACCGGGGCCGGGCCCAGCCAGGGGGCCGGGAAATCGGGGAGCTTCGGTCGACCCGCATCCGCCGACACCGAAGCGGGCGAGGGGGCGGGGACCGTCGTAGGCGGGGCGCTCGGCTCTCCGGGTGTTGCCGGCCCGGGGGGTTCGACCGTTCTCTCGGCCACCACGGGAAGTGGCGGAGGGCCAATCACCGCCCCGTCCGCGGTCACGGGGGTCTCCTTCCGTTCGGTGACCGCCTCTCCACCAGCAGGACTCCCCAGAGGGTCGAGTTCATCGCCCGGGGAATCGGGAAGCGCGGGAGGGCTGGTAGACTCAGGAAGGGACGGCGGGGCGGGCTCTCGGGGTGGCGGGGCGGGGACGAACGTCGGGGAGGGAGCGGGAGGGTGGACCTGCGGAGGGACGGCGGTCGGCGCCGCCGGCGTGGCGCGCGACCGGCTCTTTGCCGGCGCGACTGGGGGCGGGAGGGCGACCTCTTCGGGAGGAGCCGGCGAGGCCACGGAGGGAGGATGCGTGAGGAGTGCGAGCACGCGTTCGAGTCCCGCGGTGACCGAGGGGCTCCCCGCGGCCGAGGTCGGCGGAAGCCCGCCGCGTAGGTCCGCGGAGCGCGTGGCAAGCCGTTCGGCCGCCGCGGCCCTGCGGGTGCTACCGGGCGCCTCATCGCTGTCGCGCTTGAGATGCGTCGTGAACGCCTGGACCGCTTCGACCCGCGCCGAGCGCATCGCCTGCGATGCCTCCCGAAGGCTGCCGTGCTTCAGGTCCTCGACGGCTCTCAGCACCGAGGCCCGGACCGGGTCAAAGCTGATGCCGAGCGTCGCGAGGTCCTTGAGGTCCTGCTCGAGGGAGCTGAGACCGTCGGCGAGGTCGGCGAGCTGCGGCTCCGGGGCGAGGACAGGCGCCGGGACGGTCTCCGCCCCGCGCAGGAGGAGTTCCCGGGTGTCCCGCGAGATGGTGACGTCGAGCTGGATATCGATCCCCCGGCCCGAGATCCGGTACGGGTGGAGTCGCGCGTCGTGCGGGCTTCCACGCAGCTTCTCGACCCCCAGTGCGCGGACCGTCTTCCCGTCGAGCTCCCAGCGGAAGAGTCGTACCTCCCCGCGGGCCAGGAGGCGCTCGGGCGTCTCGATATCCTCGAGCGGGGACTCCACGGTCAGGACGGTGGTGATCCTGAGGTCGGAGAGGAAACGAAGGAACGACTGCGCCCCGAGGCTCTCGTCGACGCCCTTCATGCAGAAGTACTGCAGCGCCGTCAACGAATCGATCACGAGCCGCTTGTAGTGGCGCCGGGCGATCTCCAGCTTGAGCGTCTGCTCGAGCGCGGTGAACGTCACCTCGACGCTCGAGAGCTCGGGGGTCTTGCGGATCTCGCTTCCCACGTCCTTGAACTTCGTCGAAGCGCGGACGGTCGCGATATCCTTGAACGGAGCGCGTTCGTAGCGCATCACGTCCGGGATCGCGTCGAAGACGAACACCTCGTCGAGCTCGGGGCCGAGCGACGCGTGGTTCGTCTTCATCTCGTTCGGCGGTTCCTCGAGCGTGACGAGGAGGCAGTTCTCGCCCCGCCGGACCCCCTCGCACAGGAACTGGAGCGCGAGGGTCGTCTTGCCGGTCCCGGACGGTCCGACGATCAGGTACGGCCGGCTCGGGACGAGGCCCCCATAGAGGATCTCGTCCAGCGCGGCGACGCCGGTCGAGACACGTCCCGGACCCACGGCGGCCAACTCCCCTTCCGGCGGCACGGTGACAGCACGGCCCGCCGGTTCCGCCGGCCGGCCGTCGTCCTCGAAGATTGAGACCTCGGCAAATAGTCCTTTTGGCCTCAAGGACGGCGAATTCCGGCCCGCGCGGAGTTCGCGACGTCGCGCTCACCGGCCCGGGTCGGTGGCGGAGCCGGCGGGACCCTGCGACCGGCCCAAACGGCTAAACCACCGGCCGCTAGCCTGCGCTCGTGGCGCGTCGTGGACCTCCGGGGTTGAGCGAGATGCGCTCGCTCGCGATCACCCTCCCCCAGCAGTTCGCGGACGGCTATCGCGCCGGCCGAGAGCTGGACGCGCCCCTCCCCTCCGGCCGTCGGCATGCGGTCGTCGCCGGAATGGGGGGGAGCGCCATCGCCTCCGACCTTCTGAGAGTTCTTACCGACGCCGAGACGTCGCTCATTCTCGAGACGTGCCGGTCCCCCCGCCTTCCGAAATCGTTGGACGCGAGCGCTCTCGCAGTGCTGGTGAGCTATTCCGGGGACACGTGGGAGACGCTCGGCGCCTACGAGGAGGCCCGTCGCCGTCGCTCGGCGATGGTCGCGGTCAGCTCCGGTGGCGAGCTCGCCGCCCGGGCGATCCGCGACGGCCTCCCCCACCTGATGCTTCCGCCGGGCATGCCGCCCCGCGCGGCGGTGGGCTACGTCCTTGGCGGTCTACTCGGCCTGTTCGATCCTCTCTTTCCGGAGTCGAACGAGGAGCGCGTGGGTCGCACTGTCGAGGCGAGCCGGCTCCTCCAGGCGAAGTACGTCGAATCGAACGGCCCACCGGCCCACGCCGCCCGCCGGATCGGTGCCCGTCTTCCCCACTTCATCGCCTGCTCCCCCCTGGCGCCGCTCGCCCTGCGCTGGGCGACGCAGGTCGAGGAGAACGCAAAGCGGCTCGCGACGAGCGGGCAGTACCCCGAGGCGTTCCACAACGACGTCGTCGGATGGGACGCGCTCCAGCGGACCGAGGCGCGGCGCCATGCGGCCGTCTTCATCGACTGGGGAAAACCCGGCGCGGCGGTCGAGCGCGCGC
>JAKIWY010000072.1 GCA_022749835.1 Thermoplasmata archaeon
CCACGGCCCGCCAGGTCGCCGACGGCGGAGACGGCGAGAAGCGAGCCGGCGAGCAACAGCGCGATCCCGAACGTTCGCCCCGACGACCTCGACCGAACCACTCGGGGAGCCGCCGTGAGCTTCTTAGTCGCCCCCACCCCCACGGCGTCGTCCAACCGATTGAGCATGGGGCCACCGGGGAGACCGCACCCACGCCCCGTATTTCCCCGTTCTCCGTGTCTTCTCGGGGTGCCGGGTGCGACCGGTCCGTCGCGTCCCGGGACGGAGCCCCCCGTCCGGCACTGCGCGGGTTGCCGAGGGTCACCGCCGGGTTGGACGAACGCCGACGGCACCGCCGGAGGGGACCCGCGGCGACTCCTCCCACCGACGCGCCGACACCCTCAGACGATCGTGACCGAGTTTAACTTCGCTCCGTGGCTCGGACCCGCCATGTTGATCGACGCGTTGGCGCTGGCCTTCCAGAGCGACTTCACGTTCCACATCGACGTGTAGCACGAGGCGCTAATCGAGATCCCGACCGTGAGGAGGTAGTGGTGGGTCGCCACCATGCCCGTCCCGTTGGTCCACAGGGTGACCGTGGTCGACCCGCTGAAGGTGAACAGGGAGAATCCGGGATCGTTCGAGCCGGTCGAGTAAACGTACCCGGTCGCCCCGGTATAGTTCGAGCAGCTCGGGGTGCCGTAGTTCGAGCAGGACACGGAGTCCTCCCACCCGGCGTAATCGTAGCGGTTCGCGGAGCTTGAATTGAAGGTGTACCAAGGGTAGTTGCTGATGTCCGTCAAGGAGGCGGAGAGCTGGAAGCTGTACCCCGCGCTGTCCTGGCACAGCGAGCCCTCCGAATTGCCGAGCGGTGGGTTGGGGTTGGCGAGGCTAGGCGGGCAGTGGCCCACGGTGTGGGCCTGCAGGGAGCTCAAGTTGATCGTCCAGTTCGAGGCGATGGAGTGGGCGCCGTTCGAGGCGACCTGGAACGGGATCCCGACGCTGATGGCCGTGGTCACGGTCACCGTGGCGCCGCTCCCCCCCATCGGCAGGCAGCCCTTCGAGGTTTCCGTCGCGGAGCCGTGGACGAGGCCGGTGAGCTTGGACCAGCTCGCCTCGATGGCCTTGACGGTGGCGCAGCCCGATGCTAGTTCGGAGATGTATGGGGTATTCGTGGTCCCCTTGAACGGTGCCTTGAGCTGCAGGGCCAGGTGGGCCCCGCCCCCGATGCTCGCCCCGGCAAGGACCATGAACCCGGCGGTCGCCGCGACGACACCCGCCATGAAGATCGAGATCGGCGTGCTCCGGCGTCCCACCCTGCGCCCATTTTCGTTCATTGCTGCCACTGCCCACCCGTGCCGAATTCCTTCGCCGCCCCCTTGGCCGCGGGCCGTCGAACGCTCTCGACCCGGCTCTTCAAGGCTCCGTCGGGCAACGTTGACCCCTCTCGCCATCATCGGGAGGGCTTCCTGGCCGTTCCGGCCACTCCGAGAGGACTCCCGTCTCCCGACATCGAGCGCGCAGGAGGACCGCGAGTTGGTGCATCTCACCGCCTTTGACCTGGGTGAGCAGAAAGCTCCGTTGAAGGGCGCCACGGCGTAGGAACGACCGCCAAGCATCGTCCGAAGCGTTCGTCGATCTCCCGTGACGAGGACCTAAGCTAGGCGCGGAAGGCGGGCAGCGACCCGGCCGTGCCGCCAGCGATTGCGAGGACGGGCGGGCCAAGAGTCAAACCGGGTTCACGAGCGGAGGATATCTCGTCGTCTCATTGACAGCATCATGTTGAGCGTAGAGGGCCCCATCGCCGGTCCTCTGGGATTGCCCAACCGGGCCGTCGCACCGGAGGACCGGCGCCGCGACGGTCGGCGCCAGCACGCGAGGCGTCTTCGATTCGGATTCGCGCTCTCGGCCGTGATCGTCGGGATCCTGGTCGCCTCCGAGTGGGCGGTCCCCCCCGGGGAGGTCGGGCGGAGCCGGCCGGTCGCGGTCCAATCCGCCCTTCTGTATCCCGCCCACCATCTTCCCATCGACCACATCGTCGTCGTCGTGATGGAGAACCACGCCTACGACAACTACTACGGGACGTACTGTTCCGTCCGCGGCCCGTACTGCAGTTACACCGGGAACGGGCTCACCCCGGGCATCTGCCTTCCGAAGAACACGCACGCGCTCTCCAACGGCTGCATCGCCACGTACCGGTTCGATAACGCCAACGTCACCCATACGGTGGTGGACCTGGCCCACCACTACGTCTCCTCCCACTCCGCGCTCGACAACGGCTCGATGGACAACTTCTTCCTCGCGGAAGGAAAACAGGCCTCGACCTTCGCCTACTTCGACGGCTCCCAGCTCCCGACGTACTGGGAGCTCGCCGAGCAGTACGGGCTCGGGGACAACTTCTTTTCGAGCACGCTAGCCTACTCGACGCCCAACCACTGGTACCTGGTCGCCGGAGCCGCGCCGCTCGAGAGCCAGACCGACGGGCTCAAGCACCCGTCGCCCGGAACGCTCTCCGCCGGTGAGCGTCTCTACCTCAACCAGTCCAACAGCACCAACGCGGTCGAGGACCTACTCTCGAACAGCTCGGTCTCCTGGAAGTACTACGACTGGGGGATCACGACGACCTACGCACAGGCGATCCACGGAACGGCCGGCGGGGGGGCGGTGTCGTCGACGTTCGACTACTGGAACCCGATGGCGGCCAAGGCCGAGAGCTACTCCCCCACGATGGCGTCGCATTTCGTCCCGCTGAACCAGTTCACCTCCGACCTTAGGGCCGGGGTCCTTCCGAACGTCTCCTTCGTCATTCCCACCTTCAACGATTCCGACCATCCGCCGGCGAGCCTCGTCGAGGGCCAGCGCTGGCTCGCCCGGATGGTCAACGAGCTCGAACGCTCCCCCGAGTGGAACACCACGGCCATGTTCGTCACGTGGGACGACTACGGCGGCTACTACGACCACGTCGTGCCGCCGACCGTCGACGCCTACGGGCTCTCCTTCCGCGTCCCGCTCCTCGTGGTCAGCCCGTACGCCCGGGAGAACTACATCTCCCACGAATTCGGCTACTTCGAATCGTTCCTCCACCTGATCGAGTACCGATTCGGCCTTCCGCCGTTGACCGCAAGGGACGCCGGCGCCTCGACGCTCCTCGACTACTTCGACTTCAACGCCGCGCCCCGTGCGCCGTGGACCGTGACCCCACCTCCCGGAGCTCCGACGTACCCCGTCCCATTGCAGCTCCTCGGCACACCGGCTGCGCCCACGAACTTGAGCGCGACCACCACCAACTCGAGCGTCCGGCTCGATTGGACCCGGCCCACGGGGGGCCCGCCGCTCACGGGATACGAGATCGACTATGGCCCGCTCAGCAACCCGACCCAGTTCGCCCTTCGCACTCCCTGGACGTCGATTACGCTCTCCAGCCTCTCGGGGGGGGTGACCTACTACTGCTCGGTGCGCGCCATCGTCGGTTCGAGCCTCTCGACGGCCATCACGATCGATGTCGCGCCCGGAGGACCCGCGGTTACTGCGCCGGCAGGGGTGGGATGGAATGCCTTGCGCCTCGCGTCGCCGGTCGCCGGCGGGCTCACCGGCATGGTGGGGACCTACGACGCGGTCGACCACACCACGGTCGCCTTCGGGGGCGTCGACCTGAACGGCCACTACTCCTCCAGCACCTACTACCTCATCGGCGGGCAGTGGACGATGCTCACGCTCACCGTCGCCCCGAGCCCGCGGGCGTACGCGGCGTTCACCTGGGACACGAAGGACAGCTACGCCCTCCTGTTCGGCGGGGTAGGGCCCAACGGTCTCCTTGGGGACACCTGGAAGTTCTCCTGGGGCAAGTGGACGAAGATCACGCCGTCCCCCGCCCCGTCCGCGCGATCGTTCCCCTCGGCGACGTTCGACCTACAGGACAACGAGGTGGTGCTCTTCGGGGGTCACGGGGCGAAGGGGGCCCTCGCGGACACGTGGTCGTTCGTCGGCGGCAACTGGAAGAACCTCACGGCGGCCTCCACCGTGCGCCCGAGCGCCCGCCAGGACGCCGCGATGGCGTACGATGTGGCGGCCCACGACGTCCTGCTCTACAGCGGCCTCGACGCTTCGGGAAAGCGCCTCGGCGATACGTACACCTTCGTGGGGGGCGCCTGGAAATCGCTGACCTTAAAGCTCAACCCGGGCGTCCGTAGCGGAGCGGCCCTGGCCTACGACTCCAACGACGGCTATCTGTTGCTGTTCGGAGGCTCGAGCGCCGCCGGCGTCCTTCCGACCGGCACCTGGAAGTTCTCCAACGGGGCGTGGACCCTGCTCACCCCCGCAATGGCCCCCGGGGGTCGCCAGGACGCAATGCTCGTGTTCGACCAGAGCGAGCGGGCGTTGCTCCAGGTCGGGGGCCGGGCGGGCTCGACGCTCACGCCGGACGCCTGGCGGTACGGCGTGCCGCTTTCGGTCGTCGCGTTCGGCGCGGGCCCGCTCACGGAGTCGCCGGGAGCGGGCTCGTTCTACTCTTCCGCCTCGGGGGGAGCGGGAGCGATCCAATTCCGATGGAGCTACGCGGGGCTCGCCAGTGACTCGCAGCTCCAGTTCCCCGCGGTCTCCGGGATTCCCCGGGGGTCGTTCGTCGCGACGGTGACCGCTTCGGACAACCTGGGTGAGCAGACCACGGCGTCGGTCCCCTACTGGGTGCTCCCCTCGTTGACCGTCTCCGTCAACGCGCCGGTCCTCGGCCCCTCCCAGAGCGTTCAGCTCTCCGCCCAGGCGACCGGGGGGCTCGGTCCGTACACGTACCTCTGGTCGACGGGCGATGGGAGCGCCCCGGTCTCGGGCGAGTCGATCGTTCACCCCTACGCCGCCTCCGGGGTCTACCGTACGACCGTCGACGTCACCGACCGGTTGGGCTACGAGGCGACCGGGACGGTCAGCGTGGCCGTCCCATCACCGCTCAATGTGAGCGTCGAGGCGAACGTGAGCTCGTTCGTGGTCCCCGGCTCGGTCGGGTACTCCGCCCATGTGACCGGGGGAACGTCCCCCTACTGCTACCTGTGGACGTTCAGCGACACGGAAACGAGCCTCGGTGGACCGAGCATCGCCCGCAGCTACCAATCGTCCGGGGCCTACTCCGCAGCGGTGCGCGTCACCGACGCCGTGGGAAACGTCGTCAACGCCAGCGTCAACGTGACGGCGCTCGCCGCACTCTCTCTCTCTTGGACCGCGACTCCGGACCACGGGGTCTCCCCGCTCACCGTCCGGTTCCACGCCCAGGTCGAGGGCGGTTCCGGGGTCTACCAGTACCTCTGGAGCTTCGGGATCGGCGGTCTCAACGCCACCGGGGCGGACACGAACTTCACCTACGGGACGGCCGGGAACTACTCGGCGACTCTCGAGGCACGCGATTCGCTCGGCGAGGTGGCCACGGGAGACTTCACGATCTCGGTCGCGAGCCCGCCGCCCGCGCTCTCGGCCGCCCTGAGCGTCTCCTCACCGAACGGCTCCGCCCCATTCACCGTTGATTTCACCGGGGCGGCCTCCGGCGGCACCCCTCCGTACTCCTACTTCTGGTCGTTCGGGGACGGGGAAGCGGGCTTGGGGGTCGCCCCGGAACACACCTACCTAGCCCCGGGCAGCTACCTCGTGAGCCTGACGGTGACCGACGCCCAGGGGGCTACCGCGAGGGCCGATGCCGTCGTGGGGGTTAGTGCTCCGCCCCTGGTCGTCGAGGTGAACGCCTCTACCGTGTCGGCTCCGGGTGTGGTGAACTTCAGTGCGAACGCGACCGGCGGGCTCCCTCCGTACTTCTACACGTGGACGTTCAGCGACACCCCGGCAACCCTCGCCGGCGCCTCGGTGACCCGCGACTACGAGGTCGCGGGGAGCTACTTCGCGACGGTCGCGGTCACCGACGGGCAGAACGACAGCGTCGAGGTCATCATGCCGGTGACGGTCCTCCCTCCCCTGACCATCGCCGGTTCCGCGGCGCCCGACCGCGGTGACGCACCGCTCACGGTCGCCTTCCACGCGGCGGCCTCCAACGGCACCGGCCCGTACGAGTACCTGTGGAGCTTCGGTTCCGGGAACGCGAGTTCGCCGACCCCGGATGCGAACTTCACCTACCCCGAAAGTGGGAACTTTAGCGCGTCGCTGTTCGTGGAGGACGCGCAGGGACATGCCGCGTCGCTCTCGTTCCCCATCGCTGTCACCTCGGCGCCGCTCCCGCTCGTCGCGGCGATGGGATCGACCGTCTCGAGCGGGGTCGTTCCGCTGGACGTCGGGTTGAACGGTTCGGCCACGGGCGGCAGCGCCCCCTACTCGTACTTCTGGTCGTTCGGGGACGGTGCGATGGGAAGCGGCCCGGCGGTCGAGCACACCTACAGCGAGCCGGGGAGCTTCGTGGTCAACCTCACGGTGGTCGATGCGCTCTCGCAGACCGCGGGGGCGAGCGCGACGGTGCTCGCTCAGGCGAGCCCGCTCTCCCTTGTCGCGAACGCCAGCTCGATCTCCGCGCCCGGCACCGTGGTGCTCGCGGCCCAGGCGACGGGAGGGGTCGCCCCGTACGAGTACGTCTGGGCGTTCAACGACACTCCGCTCACCCTTCCGGGAGCGGTCGTCGCCCGCGACTACCTGTTCGCCGGCATCTTCACGGCCAGCGTCCACGTGACGGACGCAGAGAATGCGAGCACGCAGCTCACGCTGAACGTGACGATCGCCACCCCCCTCGTCGTGTTCGGCTCGACCGCCCCGAGCAACGGTACTCCGCCACTTACCGTCGAGTTCAACGCGTCAGCCCAGAACGGGACCGGACCGTACCACTTCCTCTGGTGCTTCGGCGTCGACGGCCTCACTTCGAACCTGCGAAACACCTCGTTCACTTACGACTCACCCGGAAACTATTTGGCGAGCCTGCTCGTCGCCGATTCGCAGGGCCACCAACAGTCGCTCAATTTCGCGGTCGTCGTCGTCGTACCCGCCCCGACCCCGCTTTGGGCGTCGTTCACGGTCGTGCCGTCCCAGGGCCTCGCCCCATTGAACGTGAGCCTCAGCGCGCTCGCATCGGGCGGGTCCCCGCCTTACGCGTACGCCTGGGAGTTCGGGGATGGGCAGGTCGGCGTCGGGAGCTCAGCGAACCACACCTACCCGATGCCGGGGAACTACAGCGTGAACCTCACGGTCACTGACCGCCTCGGCGCGCTCGCCGGTGCGTCCGAACCGGTCAGCGTCGGGGTCGCTGAGCTGTCGGTCGGATTGAACGCGAGCCCGAGCGCCGGTGTCGCCCCGCTCAACGTGACGCTCTTCGCGGCTGCGTCGGGGGGGTTGGCTCCGTTCAACTTCACCTTCCAAAGCCCCCAGATCAACCTGACGTATTGGACGGACCCGCTCCTCCTCCTCCTGAACGCAAGCGGTGAGTTCGAGTTCAACGTGACCGTACGGGACGCGGCGAACCAGAGCGCCCAGGCCAACACCACCGTGAACGTCAGCGCGGCCGCCGCGCCGGTCCGTCTC
>JAKIWY010000073.1 GCA_022749835.1 Thermoplasmata archaeon
CTTCGACCCGGACAGCGTCGACCCGTCGAAGGTCCCGGCGGAGTACGTTCGACTTCGAGAGGGCTATGGGTTCGCCCGGTTGCAGGGCAGCAGCGAGGTCTTCCCCGACCACCTGACCGGCAACATCAACCTTCGGCGCCTCGAGGAGATCGGGGACCCGATGAGCCCCCTCGTGCTCGAACCCGGCAAGCTTCTCCAGGCGAACCGCGGGATGCTGCTCGTCGACGAAATCGGCAAGCTCCCGCTCGGCACCCAGAACGTGCTTCTCCAGGCCCTGCAGGAGGGGACCGTAACCCCGTCGAAGTCACGGGAAAGCTTTCCGGGGTACTTCGTCGCCGTCTGCACGTCCAACCTTTCGGACCTCGACAACATCAACGACCCCCTCTCGGACCGCCTCACCAGCCTCCATATCGGCTTCAACGACCACCACGCCTCCAACCGAAGGATCGTCGAGCTCGGTCGGCACGCCGAGCCCAAGGCGTTCGTCCCCGAGGTGCTCATCGACGCCGGGGTCCGGGTCATCGAGGCATGGCGCCTTCGGATGTCCGACGACAACCCGGACATCGGCGAGGTCGGCTCGAACCGCACGCTCATTGACGTCTCCGCCCGCACGTCGGCGATCGCCCAGCTGGCGGGCCACCCGGTCGCCATGCCGGAGGACCTCAAGGCCGGCCTACTGCACGCCATGCGGGGAAGGATCCGGGCGCGCAGCGGAGACTCGTTCCGGCAGAATGAGACCCGCGTGGTCGAGTTCCTCGGCCAGCACACCGAGCCCGCCTTGAAGCGCAGCGCGGGGGTCTACTGGTGCCGGTTCTACAAGAGCGTCCTCAAGGAGAACAAGGGCGAGGCGGAAGCCCTCGTCTCCGAGGGCCGCCGCCTGAAATCGGACGCCGAGCTCATCGAGAAGGTCGCCGGCGGTGCCTCCCTATTCCCGAAATTCCAGCCGCTCATCACCTACGTGAGCGAGCGGGAGCGACCGGGCGGCCTCCTACGCCCTGTCGATGCTGGCGTCGCCTCCTTCCAACTCCTCGACCAGTTCTCGCTGTTCACGTGCAGCGAGGAGGACGCCAACGACGACGCTCCCCTCTGAGGAGCTCGTCACCCTCCCGGAGTGCAGCGAGTTCCCCGACGACGTCGTCTCGACCGACCTAACGGACCTTCTGGACAAGGCCGCACTCATTCGCGCCCTCGCCGAGGAGGGGATCGAGGGCGCGAAGGGGTTCCTCGAGGAGAGCGCCCGCAAGGACCCTCGTCTCGCCCAGCGGATCGCCGAACTTCGCGAGCGCCTGCGTCGGCAGGCGGCCCGCAAGGTCGGCCGCATCGTCAACGAGTACGACCGCAGGGCGAAGGAGCTCGAGACGGTCGACCTCTCCGAGCGCCAGCGGATCGATGCCAACCTCAAGGCGCTCGAGGCCCGGCTCGCCGCGGCGCGCAAGCTCGACCTGTCCAAGCTCGCCGACATGGACCTCCTCTCCGAGTTCCAGGACGCGCTGCTGCTTCCCGACGCCTCCTGGATGCGCCCGGAGGCGCCCCCATCGATTTTCGCCCGCTTGCGGGCGCTCATCGCGCGGCTGATTGCCTTTCTCAAGGGCCTCTTCTCCCGGAGGAAGGGGAAAGCGAAGAGCCCGCCGGCGAAGGAACGCCGACTCAATTTCGCCACCATCAGCGCCGGCGGCCGCCACCTGGGGGCCTCCGAGCTCGGCGAGGCGATCTCGGGGCTCTCCGCCCCGCAGCGCGAGGAGCTCGAACAGACCGTCGAGCGCTCGATCCACCAGAAGGAGCGCGACCTAAGGAAGGAGGCCGAGGAGAAACGGCGCGAGATGGAAGCCCAGCGCAGGGCCCTCGAGGCCGAGCGCGAGGAGGCGAAGCGGCGTGCCGAGCGGGAGGCGGTCGACCGTGTCAAGGAGGCTGAGGACCACCGGCTCACCCGGGAGTTGAAGGAGCGCGGTTTCGTCGCCGAGCGCGGAGGCGAGCTCGCCGTCACCTACGGCCTCATCGAGCGGTTCGCCCGGCTGGTCCTCGAGGAGGAGACACGCTCGCTCCCCGGGGACGTGCGCTTTTCCCTCAAGGGGAGCGGCTCGACCGGGGTCTACGAGAAGGCCCGGTTGCGCCAGCCCGAGGAGGTCGCCCACCTGGACCTCCCCTCCTCCCTCCTTCAGGCCCGCATGGAGGGGAGCAAGCACATCGACGAGGCGACGATGTTCGTCTATCGGGAGCAGACGAGCGAGCGCGTGCACGTCGTGATGATGTTCGACAAATCCGGCAGCATGGCGGAGTCCGAGAAGCTGACGGCCGCGAAGAAGGCGCTGCTCGCCCTCTACGTCGCCGTCCGCCGCCGCCACCCCGACGCCACGATCGACGTGGTGGCGTTCGACAACGACGTCCGCCTGCTCGACCTCGTAGAGCTGTGGGAGTGCACCCCGGGCTCGTTCACGAACACCGCCGAGGCGCTCAGGACGGCCCACCTGCTCCTGCGCTCCTCCAAGGCGAGCCGCAAGGAGGTGTACCTCGTCACGGACGGCCTACCCGAGTCGTACACCGACGCCGACGGCAAGGTGCGGAGCGGCAACCTCGACCAGGCGATGGCCCACGCGCTCGCACGGGCCCAGGAGCTGCACACGGTGACCCCGCTCACCTTCACCATGATCCTCCTGCGCTCCGAGCATCCGGAGTACGAGACCGCCGCCAAGGCGGTCACCCGGGCGCTCGACGGCTCGCTCGTCGTCACCGACCCCGAGCGCCTCGGCGTGGAGCTCCTCATCCGGTGGGCCCGGGGGAGCGAGACGGTCCGCAAGGTCGCCAAGCCCGAGCCTAACGCCCCGCCGCTCGCCTCGCGCCCGAGGACCAAGAAACGACGTGCGGACCGCCGCATGGGCGGGTAGCGGGCGAGCCGTTCCTCTCGCCGTGAAAGTTTATCCCCCGAGCCGTCCTCCTCGCGATGAGCCGGCCATGACCTCAAGCGACGAAGAGTCCCGGGCGCGCGAGCACCTGTCTGAACTGCGACGTGCGGCGCGGGGGTTGGGGCATGATTTCACGCTCGAGCTGCGGGCGGTCGAGAAGAAGATCGAACGCCTACCGAGCAGCACGGCAAAGGAGACCAAGTACCTGGTCGCCGACATCGAGGACGACCTCTCCCGATTGAGCCGGTCGATGAAGACCGAGCTCAGGAAGGTCCCCGGGGGCATCAAGGGCGGACTCGAGACGGCCGGGAGTGCCATCAGCGGCGGCGCCAGCCGCGCCTACACCGCGACCCGGGACGCGGCGAGTTCTGCCGGTCACTCGGCGGTCGAGGGGACGAGGGACGCGTTCGCCCGTGCCGCTGGGGTCAAGCGTAAGCCGATGAAGGAGTGGCGCCACCCGAGCGGCTCCGAGTCGGCCGCGGCGTCGAAAGACTCGGACTCCTAGACCCCTGAGGGTGGGGAGACCGGCCACCCGCTCTCCCGCTCAAGGCGGGGACCTCCCTGCGAAGCGGGACGACCCGGCACCTTTATGGAGCCGGCCGCCGGGTGAGTGGTGATCGCTCCGGGGAGCGATCGTCCGTGAGCGCTCGGGCACTCGCCGAATGGCATCCGCTGCGAAGGGTCGTCGTCCGGCCCCCTGGCATGGAGGCGTTCTTCGGGCTGCTCGAGCCGTACTCGAGCCTTTACGAGCGAGTCTTCAGCCTCAGTCGGGCCCGTCGCGAGCACGAGGAGCTCGTCGAAGCGCTGCGCTCCGGCTTCGGGGTCCAGGTCCAGAACCTCGACCAGCTCCTCCTCCAGTCGGCGGGCCGCTCCCGCGAGGTCGGCCAGTCGCTCGTCGACCGGGTCATCGAGACGGTCGGTTTCCGCGGTCCGGGGGCCGAGCGCGCCCGCAAGGCGTTCCGGGAGACGGTGCGGCTATTGGATGGCGAGCAGCTCATCGAGACGCTGATCCTCGCCCCGTCGTTGCGCTTCGAGCGGAGCCGCGGGGCCCGCTCGGTCTCGACGGTCACGTCGCTCAACGGACCGCTGACGAACCTTTTCTTCCTTCGCGACCAACAGGCCGTGACCGACCGGGGAATCGTCATGGGCCGCCTCGCCAAGCCCCAGCGCCGACGTGAGACGGAGATCACGGAATTCGTCTGGCGCTCCCACGGGGAGCCCCCAGTGGCGAAGATCGAGCGCGGCACCTTCGAGGGGGGGGACTTCCTGCCCGCCGGGGAGTTCGCCCTCGTGGGGACGGGGGATCGGACGAGCTCGACCGGTGTCAAGGAGTTCCTCGCCTCGGGGATCGGCGTCCCCGAGGTCGCGGTCGTCCACCAGCCCCGCCACCCGCTCCTCGACCGGCCGGACCCGATGGTGAACATGCACCTCGACACCTACCTCAACTTCCTGGGGGACGGCGTCGCCGTCGGCTACCGCGAGATGCTCGCCGCGGCCCGGGTCGACGTCTACCTGAGGGACTCCGGGGTCTACCGGCGCTCCCACGAGACCCGGCTACTGGCCTACCTCGAGAAAGCCCACCAGTTCAACGTGGTCGGCATCTCCACGCTCGAGCAGATGTGCTATGCCACCAACTTCCTCACGGTGAAAGACAAGGCCATCGTGGTGCCCGACGTCGCTCGGAACGCGGAACGGGTCCTCGCCCACCTTCGTCGGGCGGCCGAGGAGCACCCGCCGCGCTACCACCGATTGTACCTGCGGGCCGCACGAGAGTTCGGGGAGCTGCGGGCCGAGGGCGGATTCTTCCCGAACTCCCACGCCGCCCGTGCCCTCGGCCTCGAGAGCGTGACCGTGGGTCTCGAAAACCTCACGGGAGCGTTCGGCGGGGCTCACTGCCTGACGGCCGCCGTCGAGCGCGCGTAGTCCGCCGGCGGCTCAGCGCGCCGGCAGCGCGAAACGGCGACCCATCCGGGCGTCCGGCGCGGGGGCCCGGGAGATCACGGACGTGAGGCGCACCAGCACGCGGGGAGCGACGGCGATCCGCCGCTTCTCGATCGCCTGCTCGAGCATCGCGAGAAGGTCGCGGCGCTGGCGTTCCGGCATCGAGGCGAGCGTCGTCAGGCGCGAGGACTTCAGGACCGACCGGACCGCGCGAAGGAGGGGGAAGTTGCGCTCCTTCGAGAGCGTCGGGGCGATGCGCTTTTCGAGGAACTCGAGCGCATCCCGGTCGGCGCCCTCGGCGGATCGGCGACGCCGCCCGGCCTGGGGGCTCGAGTCCTTCGGCGACCTCGCGGGCGTTCCGGCCATCGCCACGGACAGGCGCTTCCTACGGCTCAAGCTTTCCCTCCCGATATCGCCATGTCCCGGGCGACCCGGTCCCGCGCGACGGCCAGGTAACCCTCGTCGATATCGAAGCCTACGAACGGGACGCCGAGACGCGCCGCGGCGACGGCGCTCGACCCGATCCCGACGAACGGGTCGATGAGGAGCCGGGTGGCGGTGAGCCCGTGCAACCGGACGCACCGTTCGACCAGCGCCGGGGGAAAGCTCGCGGGATGGGGTCGGTCGGCGCTGCGCTTCTGGATGGTGTCGTACGGCAGGAACCAGGTGTTCCCGCGGCACCGCAGGTCCCTCTCGGCCCGCCCCCACCGTCCGATATTCGTCTTGTCCTGGTAGGCGACGCCGACCGCGAGGCGGTCGAGCTCGACCTCGCCGGAGTGCGTGAAGTGAAAGACGTACTCGTGCGCGCTATGGACGAACCGGCGCGAGCCCACGGGCTTGTAGTGGCCGAGGGCGAGGTCGCGGTCGAGCCCCGCCTGCTTCCCGGCGCTCTCCCGGTCGATCGCGATCGACTTCACCCAGTGGAAGACGTTCTGCAGGACGAAGCGCCGCCCGACCTCCCGCGCCACGTCCCACGCGAGCCATGGATCCTTCGGGGGAGCGCCGACGTTCAGGAAGAAGGAGCCGCTCTCCGCGAGGCAGTTGGCGAGTTCCTCGGCGACCCGACCGATCCACCCGATGTACTCCGCGCGGGGACGTCGGTCGTCATACGACCGGTAGGGGATGCCGATGTTGTAGGGGGGCGAAGTGACGACGACGTCCACCGACCCTTTAGGACAGTGCGCGGGCAGACCGACCAGACAGTCTTCCCGGTACAGGATGACCGGGGCTCCGCCGGTGCCCGAGAGCTTGGCGAACGGGTCGTCCGGACGGTGCGTGGGGGCGGCGGGGGTCCGCGGACTCAGGCGGCGCGTCCCCGGACCTTCTCCATCTCGCTCCGCGCCTCGGCGACCGCGTGGGCGGGCTCCTTGTAGTAGAAGGCGACGAGCCGGCCGACGTCCCGGTGGGTGAACGGGCGCTGCCGGGTCGCCTTCGCCTCTCGCCACTTCATGTACTCCAGCATCTCGACGCGGTTGCGCACTTCGCGCTCCATCTCCCGCATCGTCCAGTTCTTCATGATCGCCACGCGCTCGTAGATGTAGCTGTGGCCGCTGAACAGGAACGTGTCGTCCGAAGCGTTCCACGAGTAGACCGAGTTGGTGATCAGCTCGTTCGTCTCCGGGTCGAGGCCGACGATCTCCGTCAGCGATTGCACGCGGCGCGTCATCTTGTTCCCGACCTTCACCTGGCGCTGCAGAAGGACGAGGTTGAGCGCGCTCACGAGGGAGCGGGGCAGCGTGATCGGGGGGTTCTCCATCCGGTGGACCATCGCCGAGACGCTTTCGGCGTGGAACGTCGTGTAGCACGTCTTCCCCGTGGCCATCGCCTGGAAGACGATGAACGCTTCGGCCCCACGGACCTCGCCGACCATCAGGTATTGGGGGCGCTGCCGCAACGCCGCGGCGAGCAGGTCGAACATGTCGATCTCGCCCGGGGCCTTGCCGCTGGTGATGTTCTTGGCACCGAAGCCGGCGCGGGTGAGCGACGGGACCCAGTTCTCGTGAGGGAGGTTGAGCTCCCGGGTGTCCTCGATCGAGACGATCTTCATCTGGGGCGGAATGAACAGTAGGACCGCGTTGAGCGTCGTCGTCTTTCCGCTCGCCGTGCCCCCGCAGACCATCATCGACTGGCCCGTCTCGATGGCGATCCAGAGGTACGCCATCATCTCGGGGCTCATCGTCTTGAACTTCAGCAGGTCGACCGGCGTGAACGGGTTGTCGCGGAAGCGCCGGATGGTGAACGAGCTGCCGCGCTTGGTGACGTGCATCCCGAGCGTCGCCTGGAGACGCGAGCCGTCCGGGACGGTGGCGTCCAGCATCGGGTTCGCGACCGAGATGTGCTTTCCCGAGCGCTGGGCGATCCAGACGACGTAGCTGTCGACCTCTTCCGAGCTCGTGAACTTCAAGTTGGAGCGGATCGAGCCGTATTTCCGGTGGTAGATGTAGAGCGGGATGCCGACCCCGTCGCACGAGATGTCCTCCACCTCGCTGTCGGTCATCGGGACGTCGACGACCCCGTAGCCGATGAAGTCCCTCTC
>JAKIWY010000074.1 GCA_022749835.1 Thermoplasmata archaeon
ACCCCCGAGGGGCCCTCGAGGTAGACGACACGCCCCGAAGCTCCGAACCCCGAGTCGAGGACCCTCGCAGTCGGTCGGTCCGGCGCGCTCTCGGTGGGTTCCAGCTCCTCCGGGCGGACCGCCACCTCGCCGTCCCCCGACGTAAGGACGTTGTAGCCGAGGAAGCGGGCGACATCCGCGTCGACCGGCCGGTCGAAGAGCTCCTCGGGGCGTCCTTCCTGCCGGAGCGCGCCGTCCAGGAGGACGAGCACCCGCTCGCCCAGGAACAGGCCCTCCTCCCGGTCGTGGGTGACGTGGATCGCCGCCGTTCCCACGGAGCGGAGCACCCGTCGGAACTCCGCGCGCAGCTCGGCCCGGAACTGCGCGTCGACCGAGGCGAACGGCTCATCGAGCAGCACGAGCGACGGGGCGGTGGCGAGCGTTCGGGCGAGCGCCGCCCGTTGCCGCTCACCTCCGGAGAGCTCGTGGGCGCGCCGGTCGGAGAGCGCCGTCAGGCGAAGAAGCGTCAAGAGTTCGCCCACCCGCCGGTCGACCTCCGTGGGCGGGCGCTTGGCGACCCTCAGGCCGAAGGCGACGTTCTCCCAGACGTCGAGCGTCGGGAAGAGCGCGGGCTCCTGGAACAGGAAGCCGATCCCCCGGCGATGCGTGGGAAGGGAATCGATCGCCCGGCCGTTCAGGACGACCGAGCCTCCCGTGGGTTGCTCGAGGCCGGCGATCGCCCGCAGGAGCGTGGTCTTGCCGCTGCCGTTCGGTCCCATGAGGACGACGAACTCTCCCGGATCCACGGAGAAGGAGACCTCCCGAAGGATCGGCGCGCCGTCCCATGCGGCGGAGAGCCGGTCGACCCGCAGGAGCTCAGAGCTCGACATGCTCTCCTGCGAGGCCGACGCCGATGAACGCCGCCGCGCTGACCACGACCAAGAGACCGGCGAGCGCGCTCGCCGCGGCGACTGCACGGATCGTCTCGAGGCGGTACAGTTCGACCGTCAAGGTCGTGAAGCGGGGCGTCGCCAGGAAGTAGGTGGCGGTGAACTCCCCGAGGCCGATGGCGAAGGCGAGGAGCGATGCGGCCACGATCGATGAGCGGACCTGGGGAAGCTCGACGTCGAGGTAGGCGGCGAACGGGCCGCTCCCGAGGGTTTGGGCCGCTTCCGAATGGGCCACCGGAACCCTGCGCAGGCCGACCGAGAGGCTCTGGAGCGCGAGGGGAAGGGCGATCGTCGCTTGGCTGAGGATGATCAGGAGCCAGACGGTACTCTCTCCGCCCAAGAGGGGCCGGTAGAAGGTGGCGAGCGAGAAGGAGAGCACGATCGGCGAGACGAGCAACGGAAGAAAGACGAGACCGCCGAGCCCCTGAGCGCCGACGGTCGAGCGTCGGAGGACGTGCCCCGCGGGCAAGGCGAGGAGAAGGGCGATGACGCTGGCGCCCAGCGCAAACAGCAGCGTGTTGACGAGAGCTCCCGAGGTACTGATCCCCAGCGCGGCCCCGACGCTTGGTCCAAAGAGCGTGGCGAAGCCGCTGCCCGCCGGATGGCCGGGCGACGCCGCCCGTACGGCTTCCCAAAGGATCGACCCCAAAAGTCCGGCGATCAGCGCGAGTATCGCCGCCGCCACTACGGCGACGCTCCATCCGGCCCAGCCCCGCAGGCGGTGGGGGCGGCGCCGCGCGCTCCGCACGTCGCCCGAGGCCCTCCGGTAGGCGACCAGATAGAGGTAGGCGGCCGTCGGCAGGGCGAGAACGACGACCATCGAGAGGGCAAGGACGCCGGCCGAGACCGGGTCGATCAGCTGCTGGTCGAGGGTCCAGACGCGGGCCTCGAGCGTGTAGCAGCGCGGACCGCACAGGATGAGCGGAGCGGCGAAGGCGAGCGCGCTGAACAGGAAGGTGAGAAGCCCGCCGGCGAGCGCCCCCCGCCACGAGGGGGGGCCCCAGACCGTTCGGTACGCCACCGCACCTCCGCCGCCCAGGGTGGCGACCGCCTCCTCGAGCTCTGGCGAGGCGCTCTCGACGCCGATCGCCGTCAGGAGCGCGACCAAGGGGGCGTTGAAGTAGACGTTCGCCGCGACGATTGCGCCGATCCCCCCACCGAACACCGAGGCGCCCGGGAGCCAGGCGCTCACCGACCCGCCCGGACCGAAGAGGCCCTCGATCCCGAGTGCGATGACGATCGAGGGCAGAAGGAACGGCACGAGGAGCAGCGAGCGGACGGCCGAGCGGCCCGGCCAGTCGAATCGTCCGATTAGCACCCCGACCGGGTAGCCGGCGGCGACGGCCGCGAGCGCGCTCAATCCCCCCTGCTCGAGCGAGTTCTCCATCGCCCGCTCGTTGAGCGGGTCACTGACGACTCGTTCGAAGCCGGCCCATCCTCCGGCGCTGCCGAGGCTCGAGGCGAATAGGAGCGCCGCCGGGACGACGGCGAAGAGCAGGACGAACCCGATGAGCGGGGCCGCCGGCCCGATTTCGAAGCGCCGCGTCATGCGCCCGGCAGCCCGGTCGACGCCCCGTACACGTTGTAGAGGCTCTGCCAATCATCGAGCCAACCTGGCAGCGAGCTCACGATCGTGGCGGGCGGGAGCGCGCTATCGAGGGGGACGAGGCCCGAGGTGTTCACCGCCGCCGAGAAGACGGAAGGGAGTGCGGTCGCATTGTTCGCCGGGTACTCCCATTCGTTGGTCGGGATCTCGGATTGCACGGCGCCGCTCAGGAACCAATCGATGAACTCCTGGTCGAGCGTGACGTGTGGGCTCCCGGCGACGATCCCGATGCCGTAGACCGTCTGCCAGGCGTACCGAACTCCCTCCCACGAGGCGACGGTGGCACCGATCGTCCCCGCCGCACCGTTCGCCGCCGCGTACGCCGGGTCGGTCGAGTAGCTGACGGTCATCGCCGGACTCGCGGACGGGGCGGTGAACTCGGACCAGGCGGTGCTCCAGCTGTCGACCACGGACGCGTGCGGATCGATCGACTGCCAGAACGGAAGCCAGCTTGCGTTCAGCACGTGCTCAAAGAACGCGATCTCGTAGAGAAGGAACTCCTCCCCGGTGATGTCGGTCTCCGGGTTCTCGAGGACCAGGGAGCGGGCGAGCGAACCGTTGGACGCAAGGCCCGGGAACGAGATGTTCTGAACCGAGCTCGGTACGACCGGAAAATCGCTTTGGTTGAAGTCGAACGAGAGGTAGCCGTACTCGTAGGGAGTCACGGAGTGATCGGGCGCGAGGGTGGCGATGAGCGACGGGGAGACGTTCGAAAGACCCGGCGGGGAGTACGGCAGGAGGACCCCGTGGGCGTCCGCCTGCGGGGCGGTGATCTCGTCGAGCCCGATGACCAGGTCGGCGCCCGGAGCGTTCTTCTCGGCGACGAGCGTGCTGGCGAGAGTCCCCGAGGGATATTCGAGGTCGATCCGCACGCCGTGGGCCCGCTCGAAGGCACCGAACACCTGGTCGTACACCGAGAGGCTCCCGTTGCCTCCGAAAAGGCTCGAGTAGGCGTAAATCGTGAGGACCGGCTCGCCCGTGGGAGCGCGCGCGAGCTCGTAGGTGTACACCGCGGCGCCGGCGAGCAGCAGGACCGTGGCGACGCCGACCGCTCCGAGAACACGTCCGAGATCCCCCGGGCGCTTGCGGTGCCGGGTGGCCGGGAGCGTCGGGACTACGTCGTCCATCGTCCCCGCACGAGCGCGGGGTAAGTGCCTACGAAGGACATCGCGTTCCCTTCGCGGGCATTACCCCGAGCAGGTTCTTGGGGTCGACGGGCGGCGCCCGTCCTCTCAGCCACATTGTAGCTCCCCCACCGTCCCCGTGGAGGCGGGGCTTGGCCATATCGTTTCGCCCCGGCAGTGGGGTGGGAGCCCGCTCCGGCGGGGTTCGGCCCCGCGCCACTTATAGGCCCCCCCCGTCTCGCTGGGCCCGATGGCCGAGAAGGTCGAGAATCTCCGGATGGGAACGGAGCTTCTGAAGCGCGGATTCGCCCGCATGCAGCAGGGCGGCGTCATCATGGACGTAACGAACGCCGAGCAGGCGGCGATCGCCGAGGAGGCCGGCGCGGTCGCGGTCATGGCGCTCGAGCGGGTCCCCGCCGACATCCGCGCGATGGGCGGCGTCGCCCGCATGGCCGACCCGGCGAAGATCCGCGAGATCAAGGAACGCGTCAGCATCCCGGTGATGGCGAAGTGCCGGATCGGGCACACGGCGGAGGCCCGCATCCTAGAAGCGCTCGCCGTCGACATGATCGATGAGTCGGAGGTGCTGACGCCGGCCGACCCTTTCCACCACGTCGCGAAGAAGGAGTTCAAGGTCCCGTTCGTCTGCGGAGCGCGCAATCTAGGGGAGGCGCTCCGGCGGATCGACGAGGGCGCCGCGATGATCCGCACGAAGGGGGAGGCCGGGACCGGGAACGTCGTGGAGGCGGTCCGGCACATCCACCAGGTCGCCGACGAGATCGGCTCGCTCAAGGAGTTCGCACCGAAGAAGGTCGCCGAATGGGCGGCCGCGGAGAAGGTCCCGGCGAAATTGGTCGAGGAGGTCCGCAAGCTCGGCCGATTGCCCGTCGTCAACTTTGCCGCCGGCGGGATCGCCACCCCCGCGGACGCCGCGTTCTGCCGGCTGCTCGGCGTCGACGGGGTCTTCGTCGGGAGCGGGATATTCAAGGCGGAACACCCCGTGAAGGTCGCCCGTGCGATCGTCGAGGCGTCCTTGCACTTCGCCGACGCGCCGTACCTCGCGCGGATCTCGACCGGCCTCGGGGAGGCGATGAAGGGTCTCGACATCCCCGCGATCCCCGCCGGAGAGCTTCTGCAGACCCGCGAGTCGGCGCCCGCGAAGGTCGCCCACCCGACCACCGGGGCATGAAACGGGCCCGTAGCCCGCCCGCAGGCTCCCGCCGTCCGCCATCACTCCCTGCCGGCCCTTCGGCCCGGGGGCTTGAGTGAAGATCCTCCAAGTCGCGCCGTTCTTCCACCCGCACGCCGGCGGGGTCGAGTCGCACGTTCGCAACCTGACCGGGGAGTTCGTTCGCCAGGGCCACGAGGTGACGGTCCTCACGTCGCGCTACGACCGTCGACTTCCCGAGGAGGAGACGATCGACGGCGTTCGGGTGGTACGCGCACGAACGCTCGGCGTGGCGTTCAACACTCCCATCGACCCCGGAGTGAGTGAGGCGATCCGCAGGATCGACGCCGACGTGGCGCACCTCCACTACCCTCCGCCGCTCACCTCCTATTTCGCCGTCCGGGGTTTGAGGCGGCATCGGATCCCGACGTGCCTCACCTACCACTGCGACCTCTACCTCGGCGGGCCGGCCGGACGCATCGCGACCGGATTCTATGAAAGGCTCCTGCTTCGCCGGACGCTCTCGGGGGTCCAGAAGGTCATCGTCCACACGAGGAGCTACGGGCTCACCTCCACCCCCCTGAGGGGCCGGGCCCTCGAGATCATCCCCTCCTCGGTCGACCTCGTCCGGTTCCGGCCCGAGGCGGACGGCGATACCGTCCGACGCCAGCTGCATCTCGAGGGAAAGCGGGTGCTCGCCTTCACGGGGCGCCTGGTCCCGCACAAGGGGGTCGACGGGATCCTGAGGGCGCTCGCGGACCTCCCGGACGACGTCGCACTGCTCGTGGTCGGCCGTGGACCACGCCTCGCGGCCCTGACCGCCCTCGCCGGGCGCCTGGGGGTCGAGGAGCGGGTCCGCTTCTGTCCGGAGGTGAGCGACGAGGAGCTTCCGAACTACCTGAGGGTCGCCGACGTCTTCGTCTTCCCGTCCCAGAACCGGCTCGAGGGGTTCGGCCTGGTCGTCGCCGAGGCGATGGCGTGCGGCCTTCCCGTCATCGTCGCGGACATGCCCGGGGTGCGCGAGGTCATCGAGCCGGGTCGCGAGGGTCTGCTGGTCGAGCCGTTGATCGAGAACGACCTCACCGAGAAGATCCGCAGGCTGCTCGACGATCCCGAACGGCGGGCGAGGATGGGCAAGGTCGCTCGCCAGCGGGCGGAGGAGCGCTTTGCGCTCCCGACGATCGCCCGCTCGCTCATCAAGCTGTACGAAGGCCTGATCGCAGCTGGTTGATCTGGACCTTGAGGCGCTCCGCCTCGGCGCCGGCGGCTGTCTTCCAATCCTTGCCGTCGGAGGCGAACAGGATCGAGCGGGAGGAGTTGACCAGAAGGGCGCGGCCGTGTCCGTCGACGCCCTCGCGCACCGTCCCCGAGAGCTGTCCACCCTGGGCGCCCACGCCGGGCACCAGGATCGGGACGCCGTTGCCGAGCGTCTGGCGGGCGGTGTGGATCGCTTCCGTGTACGTCGCCCCCACGACGGCCCCGAAGTTGCCGTAGAGGCCGGAGAGCCTTCGCACCTCGCCGACGATCGCGAGCCACAGCGGGCCCCGGGGGGTCGGGATCTCCTGGAAGTCGGGGGCGCCGGGGTTCGAAGAATGGGCCACGACGAACACCCCTTTCGAGCTGTCCGCGAAGAACGGCTCGAGCGTCTCCCATCCGAGCCAGGGGGCGACGGTCAGGGCATCAAAACCGAACTCGTCGAACACGCCGTCCCGCACGAGGCGCATCGAGTTCTGGATGTCGTTCGCCTTCATGTCCAGGATCCGAAGGCGCGTCGGCCCGATCTTCTCGCTGAGTCCGGCCAGCACCTCGATGCCCATCGGACCGAAGGATAGGAACGAGGCCAGCTGCATCTTGTACGCGGCCGCATGCGGCTCGGTCGCCGAAAGGATGCCGTCCAGGAACTGGGTGAGCCCCTTTTCCCGCGAGAGACCCTTGAGCGGCTTGGGAAGAAGCGCCGGGTCCGGGTCGAGCCCGACGCACACGAGCGAGTCCCGCGCTTTCAAGATCTGGTCGACGCGCGCCTGGAACTTCACCGGCACACCCTCAGGGTGGGAGGGGCGATTGAAAAATGTTGTGGCCCCGCTTCGTTCACGCCTCCCACCGCCTTTTATCGGGCCCCCGCGCTGACGAGGCACCGGAACCGCTCTCGATGGCCGTCCTCCCCGTCCCCACGACCCCGGAAGCCGAAGTGCCGCTGCGATCGCTCAGCGCGTCGGTCTCGCCGGTGAGCATCATCGCGCGGGTCGTGCGCGCCGAGCTTCGGGAGGTCACCCGTCGCTCCGACGGGGGCCGCCGCCCGGTGCTGACCGGACTACTCTCCGACGGCTCGGCGACGGTCCGCTTCACATGGTGGGACCCGCCGAAAGCTGGGGTCGATGTCGGGATGGTGCTTCGGGCGAGCCCGGCCGAGGTCCGGGAGTTCCGGGGGCGCGTCGAGCTGAATTTCTCCTTCCGGACCCGCGTGGAAGAGGCGAGCGAGGTCGAGCTCCCCAAGCTCCGCCCCGAGGAGATCCCCCTGACC
>JAKIWY010000075.1 GCA_022749835.1 Thermoplasmata archaeon
CCTCGGACTCCTCCCCGCACTCGTAGGTGGTGAACTGGAGGTACGACTTCCGGGGCTTGGCTCCGAGGAACTTGTTGGCGATGATCGAGCCGACGGCGAAGGCGGCAGCAATCCCCGCGAAGACGAGAAAGGTGTCGATTCCGGCCCCCATCTCCTCCCTCCTACGGCTCGCGCTTCTCTCCTCGACCGGTCGGACCGATTGACGTTATTTAACAGCTACTCGGCGCTCCGGGTTTGTGTCGGTTTCGCACGCCCGGCCGCGCCCGGGGGAGGGCCGTCGGTCCCCTCCCCGGCGCTTAGCGTCGTACGACCCCTCCAACCATATCCACCCGGTCGGTTCGGGGCGTTGAGTCCCGCATGACGATGAGCTTTCGGCCTCCGGTTGAGCTTTCGGGTCGCTACATCCGCCTCGAACCGCTCTCGCCCGACCACGCGCAGGAGCTGTTGGTCGCGGGCCGCAGTTCCGAGATTTGGCCGTACCTGCGCTACGGGCCGTTCGAGACGGTCGAGGCGATGCGGCTCTTCCTCACGACGCAGCTCGATCGCCAGTCGGCGGGAACGGACCTGCCGTTCGCTGTCGTCCTGAAAGAGAGCGGGCGGGCGATCGGGATGACACGCTTTCTCGACATTCAGCGCGACGACCTCGCGGTCGAGGTCGGAGGGACCTGGTTCGCGCGCGAGTTCTGGCGCACGCCGGTCAACACCGACTCCAAACGCCGGATGCTCGGCCACGCCTTCGAGACGGAGGAGGCCCATCGGGTCCAGATCAAGACCGACCTGAGGAACGAGCGCTCCCAGAGGGCGATCGAGCGGCTCGGGGCGAAGCGCGACGGTCTCCTTCGGGAGCACGTGGTGGTGAAGGGCGGCTACATGCGCACGTCGGTCGTCTACTCCGTCCTGGCAGACGAATGGCCGGCGGTGCGTAGACGGCTCGACGCCCTGCTGGAGCTCCCATGGAAAGCACCGGCCTCGCCCGCCGGCGGCACCGGCCGGCGTGGGACCTACGGCGGGGGGAATCGCGGCGCTCGCTTCTCGCGGAACGCGAGGATCCCTTCCGGGAGTTCTTTGTCGCGGGCGGCCTCGACCGCCCCGCGTCGTTCCAGGGCGAGCTGCCCCTCCAGGTTCTCGGAGAAGGCGGAGACCATCAACCGCTTGACCCATCCGTAGGCGAGGGTCGGGCCCTTGGCGAGCTCTTCGGCGCGGGCCCACCCCCTGGCCTCGAGCACCTCGGCCGGCACGACCTCGTGAACCAGGCCGAGGGAGAGGGCCCGCTCGGCGGAGACCCGAGCGTTGGTGAACAAAAGCTCCTGCGCCAACCCGAGACCGAGGAAGTGCGGGAGGAAGTACGTGAGCCCGCCGTCCGGAACGGCCCCGAGGGCGGGGAACGCCGGCACGAGCATCGCCGACGGGGCGGCGATCCGCCAATCGCAGGCGAGCGCCAGCGAGAGGCCCCCTCCGGCGGCGACCCCGGGCAGCGCCGCCACGACCGGCTTGCGCATCCCCAATATCTCGCGGACCGAGCGCTCCTGCTCGCCGGTAAGGTCGTGGAAGAACTTCGGGAGGTCGCCCGCCGCCCGGTGTTCCTCCATGACCGCCACGTCGCCGCCGGCACAGAACGCGGGGCCGGCCCCCGTGAGCAGGACCGCCCGGACCGACCGGTCGAGGGCCGCCGCCTCGAGCCCGATGCGCAGGGCGGCGAAGGAGGGAAGGTCGAGCGCGTTGCGGCGCTCGGGTCGGTTGATCGTCAGCTTGAGTACGTCGCCCCTGCGTTCCGTCACCACCGGTCCGGCCATGCGATGCCTGCGGTCGCGCAGCCCTGCCTTCCTTAAATCGCGCGCGGAAGAATTTCGAACTCCCGCGCACGGCCGAGGATCTTCAGGGGCGGGAGAACCGCCCTCCGAGACGGACGAAGTTCCGGGCCGCTCACGACGGTCGGAGGACCGCCAGAGAAGGGGAGGGGACGGCGCCGTTCCGCCGGAAGGTCATCAGGAAGTGGTCGCCCAAGCGATTGAGCGGCCAAAGCTTCCCGGCGCGGGCGTCCAGCCGGGCGAGGAGGGGGAAGTGCCTGCCGAACTTCTCGGCGTATGAGGTGAGGTCCGAGGGCGGGAGGAGGACCGGGACCCCCTCGACTCGGACCGGGCGGAACTCCGGCGCCATGAGGCGCTCGAAGTCGCCCGCCGAGTGGGCGTACACATCGACGCAGAACCGGGAGGCCCCGACGGGGACGGGATTGCGTCGCCGTCCGAGGGCGCGACCCCACTGGAAGGTGAGCGAGTACCCGACGATCTCGAACAGGCACCAGCGATTGTAGACGCCCGCCACGAACGACGCGTCCTCGGCGAGCAGCGCGTGAAGGTCCGGCGCCAGGGAGGTGAGGTCGGGCTCGCAGTTCAGCGCGCCATAGGTCGAGTACGCCCCGTCGAAAGCTCCCGGACCAAAGTTCGGCAGGAGGGCCGAGAGGTCCCGGGCGCGCACGTGGTGGGTCGACAGTCGCTCGCTCAGCCCGAGCTCCTTGGCCTTGCCTCGGACCACCTCGAGCATCCGCTCGGAGATGTCGACGGCGGCGATCTCGTGGCCCTCAGTGAGGAGCGGGATCGTCTCCATGCCGGAGCCGCAGCCGATCTCGAGAAGATGCGGGGATCTCTTGAACAGCGGTCGCAGCCAGGCGAGCGACCGGTCCCGCAACAGCCGGTTCATCCGGTTCCCGGTGATGTGCCGGTCGTAGTCGGCCGCGACGTTGTCGAACTCCGCGGAGAGCCAGCCGTAGTAGCGCTCCGACCCCGGCCCGTCTGCCGCAGCCTGAGTGCCGAGCCTCACACGGAGGACGCGTGCGGGGTGCTCGTACCACCGGGCGAATCTCTCGGCGCCATACTTGTCGAGGAACCGGGTCAGGACGGCCGAGCGTTCTAAGGGGTCCGAGACCAGCTCGACCTCCCCCCGGCCTCCTCCCCCGGGCCACCTAAGGTCGGCGACTCCATCTCGCAGGATGGCCACGGGCCACGCGGCGGAGCGCTCCCGAGCGACCAGGAAGACGGTGTCGTCATCCCGGACGAAGCCGAGAGGGACGGGTGGCCCGGAGGTGCCCGCGAGGTAGAGGTTCTCCGGGGTCGGCGGCACGGCCCGCGCCGGAGTTTCCCGAGGCGAGTCCCTGGCGGAGGCCGCGGTCATTGGGCGCAGGACCCGGGGCGACCGACCGCCGTCACGCACCGCTCGGTCGGGCGGAGCTAGGATGCTCCTCCGCGTCGAGCGCGGCGACGATCTTCGGGATCTCGTAGTCGAGGTCCTCGACGACCGTGTCGCCGACAGGGCGGCGGCGGAGGAGGACGCCGCGGCGCGAGACGAGGAAAAGGTACGACGCGTGCTTCATGTCGACCCCGAAGCACAGGCCGTGGTTCGAGAAGAGGTACTTCAGGAACAGGCGTTCGGAGTAGAGCTTCATCGGTCCGGGTCGCGAACCGTCCCTCCGGGGACGACTCTTCTGGCGGGAATATAAGAAGCGTGGAGAGGCCGTCGGCTGGGAATCATGCGTGGGGGAGTTTAAGCAGGGCCGCTCTGCTCGAGGCAAGATGGTCGCCTCCGGCAGCCCGATCCCCCCGCCCATGGCACAGGGGTTGGTCGAGCGCCGTGTCCGCAGCGTATTGGGCGCGGCCCGAGCTCGTCGGACCGGGGTCGCGGTCGAAACGCTCTGGGAGCTTCTTCCGGAGAGCGAAGGGTTCGGGGAATCGGAGGCGGAGGAGTGGATCCAATCGCGCCCCGAGACCGCCACCGTCGTCGACGGCACCGCCTACGCCGCGGACTCCCCACCGACCCCTCCCGAGGCGGACCGGCGCGCCCGCGGGAAGGATTTCATTGACCGGGCGCACTCCCTGCTTCAGAACGAGCTCGCTCCCGTCCACCCGCTGCTCTCGAGCCTTGGGGTTACCGGCTCGACGGCCTACGGGGAGCCGGAGGAGGGGGACGACGTCGACTTTCTCGCGGTCGTTCGTCCCGGCGCCGTCTGGCCGTTCCTCGCCTACTGCTACCTCGCGGTCCGGTTGCGGCCCGGCCGGGCGGGCGACCCGTCGGCCTGGTGCTTCAACTACGTGGTGGATGAGACGGCGGCGCTCGAGATCTTCCGTCGTCCCCAGGGGTTCCTCTTCGCCCGCGAGGCGCTCAGCTCGCGCCCGATCCGTGGCGAACCGTTCTACCGGGGGCTTCTGAGGGCCTCGCCGTGGCTTCGGGAGGAGGCGCCCCGGCTCTACGCCCGCTGGGAGGTGGGGGGCTTGCCGGAGCCCGCGGCTCCGTCGCCCGCCCCGGCGCCCGTGCGACTCTTGAATCGGCTCGCCTTCCCGCTCATCGCGGCCTACCTTCATCTGGCCGGCCTCTACCGCAACCACCGGCTGTGGCGGGAAGGGCGGGGGGCCGAGTCGTTCCGTGTCGAAACCCGCCTGGACCGCCTGATCCTTAGGACCGAGGAGTACGAGCGACTCAAGGCGCTCTACGCCCCGGCGAGCCGAATCGCCGGGCCCTGAGGAGCCGCCGACCGGGTCGGTCGGGGGCCGGGTTTCTCCCCCTCGCTAGGGAGGCGGAGGCGGCGGAGCCCGCTTCTTGGGGTCGGGTGAGGTGGACGGGGTCGGTCCGGTCGACGGCGACGCCGAGGTCGGCACCGTGCCGGTCGCGGGGGGCCCGAAGATGTGCAGCGGCCTCTCCGGGGTCACCGGCGTCTGCGAGGCGCGCGTGGCGTTCGGGTCGACCGGCGCCACGACGACGGACCCCGCCGGCAGGTCCGGATCGGGGACGTCCCCCGCGCGGGCTCCCGGGTAGCTTCCGACCATCGCCGCCGATTCGTCCGACTCGGCCCGGATCTCGTCCTCGATGCTCTTGATCTCCGAGAGGAGCTCGGCCTGCTTGGGGATGGAGCCGAGAACGTCGTCGATCGATCCGATCTGGCCCTCGAGCTCGGAAAGCGTGTTGAGGTTGCGGTCCGGGACCGTACGGGCCGTCCCGAGGTACTCGGAGGCGCCTTCCATCAGGCGGGAGAGCTCGAAGGGGAAGATGATCTTCGTCGCCTGGCCGTCGCCGATCGAGCTCAGCGTGTCCAGCGAAAGGACCGTGAGCCCCTTCGAATCGAGGGTGCTCGCTCCCAGCGAGAGGATGCGAAGACGCTGCCCTTCTCCCTGGGCCTCCAGGATGGTGGCGACCCGTGCCCCCTCGGCCTCGAGGATCTTCGACTGCCGAAGCCCCTCGGCCTGGAGGATGCGCGAGCGCTTGCTCCCCTCCGCCACAAGGATGGCGCTGCGCTTCTCGCCGTCCGCGCGCAGCACCGCGGCCCGGCGCTGGCGTTCGGCGGAGGTCTGCTCCTCCATCGCCGCCTTGACGGGGCCGACCGGGTCGACCTCCTTGATCTCGACCGCCTCGACGCGCACGCCCCACCGGTCCGTCGCCTCGTCCAGGATGTCGCGGAGCCGGGTGTTGATCCGCTCCCGGTTGTACAGGACCTCGTCCAGCTCCATGTCGCCGATCACCGACCGAAGGGTGGTCTGGGCGAGGGCGAGCGTCGCGACCCGGTACTGCTGGACCTGGAAGATCGCCTTGGGCGCATCGACCACCTTGATGTAGATGATCGCGTCGACGTTCGTCGGGGAGTTGTCCTTGGTGATCACCTCTTGCCGGGGGACCTCGAGCACCTGCGTTCGCAGGTCCAGGAGGGTGACCGAAGCGAGCGGATTGAGGAAGGTGATCCCCGGGTTGATGAGCCGCTGGTACGACCCGAAGAGGGTGACGATGCCCTGCTGGTACGGCTGGATGATGTGGGCCGATCGGATGAGGATCATGATGCCGATGAGCGCCGCCACCACGACCAGGATCGCCGTTCCGGTGTAATCGGTCATTTCCGTACCTCTACGAGGGACGACCCGAGCATCTGGAAAGCCTTTACCTCACCGGCCCGGCAATTCGCCCGAACTCTGAGCCCTTGCGCATCCCCAACCCCGCAGAGAGGGGGGCTCGATCTCATGCCGCTTCCCGTTCCCACAGTCGACCCGGTGGGGCACCCATCGATCGGACCATCCCGCCGCGCGCGATGCCAGGAGCTGAGGGGGTCCACACGCCGCGCCAGGGCGGCGGGGGCGATTCAGCTGGGAACCGGGGAGGCGCCCACGGGTCGGACCTCGAGGCTGACACCCTCGCCGCCGACGACCTGGACCATCGTGCCCGCCGGGATCGGGGTCTTGCCTCGGGCCGACCAGATCTCCGAGCGAATTCGGACCTTCCCCTTGAGGGTGTTCGGCTCGATCGCCGCGGTCACGATCCCGGTCTCACCCAATAGGGTCGAGGTCGTCGACGTCATCGGAGGGTGGACCGGGGCGATCCGCTTGTAGTAGGGAACGGTGATCAGCGCCGATGCCAGAGCCGCCATCAAGATGATGCCGGGGCCGAAGATCGACCCCAAGAGGAAATCCGGGACGAAGAAGTACATCAGCCCGGCGGCGAGCGTGATCGACCCGGGGATCAGGAGGAACGCGCCGGGGTGGACGAACTCGAGGACGAAGAGGATGAGGCCCACGGCCACCAGAAGGAGGCCGAAGGTCGGATCGGCGGACACGCTTACTCCGAGCGAGCGATGCGGACGCCGCGCTTAAGCATTCGGAGCGGGCGCGACGGGCGCCCGGGCTCCGGGTTGCCGCCCCCCGCGCCGCGTTCAGCGGATGTAGGTCGAGGTGGTCGCGAGGTCGAACCGGGTGACGACCTTCAGGCGCCGCCCGTCGCCACGTGGGGCGAACTGCAGGAAGGGGAACATCCGCCAGAGGTCGCCCTCGGCCATCCGGGTCGCCGGGTGCTCTGGCCCGAAGGCGCCCCGGGTGACCTGGGCGGTCACGCGGCGCACCTCCGTTTCATCGAGGTACCCGAGGGCGTGCAGGTACTCATGGGCGAGGATCACGTAGACGAAGGAGTTGAACTCCCTCGGGGAGGTGGCGTTCGCCCGCATCGCGGCGACCAGGCCCTCGTTCATGACGATGAGGTTCCCCGTGACCTGCCAGTAGGCCCCCAGGGACGGGGGGAGGTTGGAGAGCCCGAGCCCGAGGCCCGGACGCTCGACGCCGAGGACGTGGCGCACCGCGCCGCGAACGACCCGGAACACCCGGTCGTAGTCCGACGGACGGTCCAGCTCGGCCACGAGGGCGAACGGAGGGCTGAGCGTTGGCGTTCCGGGTCCGGAGGGCGGGCCGGTCCGCTCAGCGGGGGCAAGGGGGGGAGCTGCCTGGAGCGTCGTCCACATGACCCGTACTAGTGCGGCCGGCCCTCTTATAGTCGGGGTTACGCGAGGGCAACCGACGCCCCC
>JAKIWY010000076.1 GCA_022749835.1 Thermoplasmata archaeon
CCGCCACTCGAGCTCAAGGATCTCATTGAATACGTGGGTGTAGCGCTCGAGGAGCTTCTCGCGCAGGGCGAGGAGGTCCTGGGGCGTCCCGAGGTAGACCGGCTCGATGCGGTGGAACTCGTCGACCCTCTCCAATCCGTGGCGACCGCCGCTCTCGTAGCGGTTGGAGATCGCCGTCTTGTCGAAGACCTTGAGCGGGAGGCTCTCGGTGGCGATCGTGCGCCCGGAGAGCCACCAGTAGATCGTCGGGCACTGGGCGTAGCAGGAGATGGCGGTCGGCCCCGAGACGAGCCGGGCGAGTTCCTCCTCGGGGACCTTGCGGGTGATCTTCACCAAGTCGGTGAACTTCTCCCACGCCGCCGGGTCGCGGGTCTTGGGCTCGGCGACGTAGTAGAACTCCCCCGGGAGACCCTCGAGGTGGCCGGTCTTGAGCAGGATGTCGAAGGAGTCGTGGTGCGGCTGGACTACCTCCTGGAAGCCGAGCGGCTCGAGCACCTGGGTGCGGGCGATCGTCTCCATGGTACGAAGGAGGTGCGCGGCGGTCGGGCCCAAGAACCACTTGCCTTTCGTCGGGCCGCTCCTCACCCATTGCCGCGCGATCATCTCCTCCGTCGGGTCCTTCGGGAAGCGGAGGTCGCGTGGTGGGCTCTCGTAGAGCAGGGACCAATACTGCTCCTTCCCCTCGTACGCCTGCCGGCGGACCTTCTCGTGGACGAGCGCTATCGCCCGGTCCATCCAGTTGTCGCGTAGCGCCTCCTCCGAGAGGTCGTCGAGCTCCAGGGTCGCGGTCGTCCCTTCGATGGTTAGGCGGTGCGGGAGCGCAAGATGGATCGGGGCTTTCGGGGCGCTTTCCAGGGGGAAGCGGACCCGGTAGCGCGGGGCAGCGACCGAGCGGATCCCGACCTTGTGCGCCTTCCCGAGCGCCTCCGCGAGTCGGCGGGTCATCGAAAGGAGGGCCTGATGGGGACGGGCGCCGCTGGAATCCAGGGTTAGCGTAAGCTCGGCGCCCTCGAGCTTCCACTCCACCAGCTTTCCCTCGCCCCGGTTCCCGAGACCCTTGGCGAGCGTCTCGGCGACCAGGGGTGGGAACGTCTTGTCGAGCTCATGCCCGCCGGGAAGGGGCTGGCTCAGCGTGATCACGGCGACCAAGCGGTTGTCCATCGGAGGCGCCCACGGGGGCGGCGAGTAATAAATCCGCTACCCGCGGTGACCGGCCGTCGCTCGGGCGGCGGGAACGATCGCCCCGGCCCCGGCAGGCGTGATATCCCCCTCCCGTCTCCTTGCCGGCGAGCGGGTTAGGGCCATGACCAAGGAAGGGGCCGTCACAGGGCTGTTCATCGGCGGGAAGTGGATCGTGCCGGAGGGTACCGGACACTACTCGACCAGGAATCCTTCGAACGGGGAGACCGTCGGGACCTTCGTCGCCGGGCGACGGGAAGACGTGGATGCCGCCATCTCCGCGGCGGTCAAGGCGTCCCGCCTCTGGCGGGAGACCCCGGCTCCCAAGCGTGGGGAGATCCTCCTGAACGCCGCCATGAACCTCACGCGTCGCAAGGAGGAGGTCGGCCGGATCGTCACGCGGGAGATGGGCAAGGTCATCGCGGAGGGACGCGGCGACGTCCAGGAGTCGATCGACTTCATCGAGTACATGGCCGGCGAGGGCCGGCGCCTGGCGGGGGAGACGGTCCCCTCCGAGCTCGCCCGGAAGTTCTGCCTGACCGTCCGACAGCCCAAGGGGGTCGTGGCCTGCATCACCCCATGGAACTTCCCGACGGCGATCCCGAACTGGAAGATCGCCGCCGCGCTCATCTGCGGCAACAGCGTCGTCTTCAAGCCGGCGTCGACGACCTCCCAGTGCGCGGTCGAGGTCGTCAAGACCTACGAGGAGGCCGGGGTTCCGGCGGGCGTTCTCAACTTGGTCACCGGCTCGGGCGGCGTGGTGGGGAACGCGCTGGTCGAGGACCCACGGATCCGTGCGGTCTCCTTCACCGGAGGCGTCGAGACCGGCCGCGATGTCTACGTCCGCGGAGCCCGCCAGCTCAAGATGGTCCACCTGGAGCTCGGGGGGAAGAACCCGCAGATCGTCATGGACGACGCCGACCTGAAGCTCGCCCTGGACGGCATCCTGTTCGGAGCGTTCGGGACCTCGGGGCAGCGCTGCACCGCCACGAGCCGGCTCCTTCTGCATGCCAAGGTCTACGACGAGTTCCTGGGGATGCTCGAGCACCGTCTTGAGAGCTTCAAGGTCGGCGACCCCTTGGACCCGTCGGTCGACATGGGTCCGGTCGCCTCCGAGGACCAGGAGCGCAAGGTTCTCGAGTACATCGAGATCGGAAAGAAGGAGGCGCACCGGCGCGTCGGGGGCACCAAGCTCACGGGCGGCGCCTTCGACAAGGGCTACTTCATCGCCCCGACCGTCTTCGAGACGGCCCACGGGACGAGGATCTCCAAGGAGGAGATCTTCGGCCCTCTGCTCTCGGTGGTCAAGGTCGCCGACTACACCGAGGCGGTCCGGGTCGCCAACGACGTCGACTACGGCCTCTCCTCTTCGATCTACACGCGGGACGTCAACCGCGCGTTCCGGGCGATCGACGACCTCGAGGCCGGGATCACCTACGTGAACGCCCCGACGATCGGCGCCGAGGTGCATCTGCCCTTCGGGGGCGTCAAGAACACCGGCAACGGCGGACGGGAGGCCGGCTCGGCGGCGATCGAGGAGTTCACCGAGGTCAAGAGCGTCTTCATCGACTTCTCCGAGCACCTCCAACGCGCCCAGATCGACCCCCGGTGAAGATGGCCCCGTTCCGCGGCTCGGACGACGTCCTCGACCGGGAGATCGAGCTCATCGAGCGGATCCGCCACCTGAGGCTCCGGCGCATCGCCCGGGAGATCGCCGAGCTCGAGGAGGAGCTTCGCCAGCTCAAGGCGGAACGCGCCAAGCGTCGGGCGAAGGCCGCCATCAGCGAGGGCGCGAGCGCCCCCGCCGAGGTCCCGGTCGAAAGCTCGTGACCGGAAAGGGCCGTCGGCTCAGAACGGGGGAGCGGCGCGGCTCGGGTTGTCGAAGTTGGTGAGCAGCATCTGGTTGCGCCCGCGCGGTTTCGCCAGCGAGGCGAGGAGCGGGTCGTCCTCGAGGGCGGGGATCGTCTCGGAGATCGGCACGTCCACAACGATCTCCCGGGTCCGTCCGCCTCGCCCTCGGGAGACGATCGTGGCCCGGATGAGACCCAGGCTCTCGAGCTCCGAGAGGTAGTTCGAGATGCTTCGGGCGTGCAGCGGCTGAAGCCCGAGGCGCTGGGAAAGGCGCGTGTAGCCGTCGTAGACGTCCCCGGTCAGCACGCCGGTGCGCCGGCGCTCGAACGCCTGAAGGATGGCGTAGAGCAGGACCTTGCAGTGCGGCGGGAGCGTCCGGCAGCAATCGATGATGAGGTCCTGCTCGAGGCGGCTCTTCGCCTTCACGACGTGGTCGGAGGTGATCCGCTTGGCCCGGTCGCGCTCGGCCATCTCGGCGGCGAGGCGCAGGAGCGCGAGCGCTCTTCGGGCGTCCCCGTTCTCGAGAGCGGCGTACGCCGCGCACCGCTCGATGACTCCGGCGTCGATGACCCCCTCGCGGAACACCTCGCGGGCGCGGTCTCGAAGGATGTCCTGGAGCTGGGTCGCATCGTACGGCGGGAAGAGGATCTTCTCCTCGTTGAGGCGGCTACGAACCCGTGCGTCGAGCGAGTTGGTGAACTTGAGGTCGTTCGAGATGCCGATGATCGCCATGCGCGCCTTGTCGAGCTCGGTGTTGAGCTGGCTCAACGTGTAGAGGACGCCATCTCCGCTGCGCGCCACGAGACGGTCGATCTCGTCCAGGATGAGGATCGTCATGCCGCCACGGGCGTCCATCAGGTTGCGCATGGCGACCTGGACTCGGTCGAGCGACCAGCCCGTCGGGATCCGGTCAGTCTCCTTGGAGGCGAAGGCGTTGCCGATCGTCTGCAGGAGGCTGTAGGGGGTGTCGATGTTCCCGCAGTTCACCGTCACGAAGGTGAGCAGGGAGCTTAGATCGGTCCGCCGTTGGATGTCGTTGCGGACCTGGGCGACAACCGCCGTCTTGCCCGTCCCGATCTTCCCGTAGATGAGAAGGTTCGACGGGAGGGTTCCCTGGAGCGCGGGAGCGAGGACCTCGGCGACCTGGCGGATCTGGTGCTCCCGGTGCGGCAGGCGGCTCGGGATGTACGACTCCCGGAGGATCTCCCGGGTGCCGCGGAACAGCTCGGTCGTGTACTTCAGGACGGAGTCGAAAAGGTCGTTCGCGGTCGTGTCGCTTCGGCTCGAGGGATTGGAAGGCGTGACGGCAGGGCTCGGCGTTCCCGTCTGGGCGGTCAGCGCATCCTGTGCGGCCCCGGAGGGAGCGTTCGTCTCGGACCGTTCCGGCAGCCGCCCGTCAGGTAAGCGATGCACCGTTCACGCCTTCCCGGGCCTCGGGCATCGTTCGCAGGTGGGATAGGCATATCTATCTTTTGCCCGGACGAGAGTCTTCGCCGAGCTTCCGGCCGCCCGGGCCGCGATCCGGGGTCGACGGACCGACCCGCGACGTGGCACGGCCGCGTCGTCGGGTCGGCTCCCTCGGACGGAGCGCCCCGATGGACTTTTGGAGCCCGAGCGGTTCCCTTTACGCCGTGAGGGAGCGTTCCCGTCGCCATCGCTCGGCTTTTCTAGCGCCCGCTGTCGTCCTCATCAGCGTTCTCGCAAGCCTCGGCACCTTCTCGACCTTTCACGGGGCGCCGGGGACCCCCCATCCGCCGTCCGGCGCACCCCGGTTAGCGGGAGGGGACCGCGCGAGCCCCCCGGTGCTGCTCTCGCCGGCGCGAATCGGAACGCCCCGAGCCTCGCCGGCCGTCAGCACCCCCCGGAACGTCCTGGTGGACGCGCCATGCAACGTGAGTTCGAACGCCGAGGTCCAGCAGGCGCTCGACCCGGTCACCCGGTTCCTCTACGAGGAGTGGATCGGCTGTGGCGGAATCGGATTCTCCCGCTCCATCGACGGTGGGTTCAGCTTCCAGCCGGCGCTCGTCGTACCCGGGAGCCTCGGCTACAGTTGGGACCCGGCGCTCGCCGTCTCCTCGAACGGAACGGTCTATGCGGCGTACATGACCAACGATGGCACCGGCGACCAGCCGAGGGTCGCCTGGTCGTGGAACCACGGCGGTTCCTTCGCGGGAAACGCCTCGGCGTTCGTCCCGACGCTCACCGAGTTCTCCGACCGGGATTTCATCGCGGTCGCCCCGAACGGCACGCTCTACCTTACCTGGGACTATGGGCCGAACGGCTCGCTGGACGCGAACGGGACCGGATGCGCCTCCGCCGGCAGCTGCTACTTTGTCTCGGGGGACTACAACGCCATGTTCGTCCGCTCCACCGACGGCGGGAAGAACTGGAGCAACCCGGTCCCGATCGACGCCGCCCAGTACCCGTGGGGGGGCTCGCCGGCGGCGCCGCTACTCGTCGAGCCGAACGGGGCGATCGACGTGCTGTTCGAGGACTACAACACGACCGCGCAGCACAACCTGACCTTGGGCTACAACTACTTCACCCAATCCACCGACGGCGGCGCGAGCTGGAGCCCCCGGGTCCGGGTCTCGGTACTGCCGTTCGCCAACACCTCCTGGTGGATCGACGGCACGCTGAGCCGCGACAACTCCGGGACCCTCTACGCCGCGTTCGACAGTTCGAACCAGAGCGTCGACACCGCCTGGGCGACCGTATCGCGGGACGATGGGGCGACCTGGGCGAGCCCTACGAGGCTCAACCCGGACGCCGACAGCGCCATCCACATCATGGCGACCGTCGCCGGTGGCGAGAACGGGACGTCCTACGTCACCTGGATGTCCAACAACTCCACCCTCGGCTGGAGCCTCTTTGAGGAGGTCTTCTCGGGGAACGGGAGTTCGCTTTCGCCCCCCACGGTCGTCTCGGCAATGGTGGGCATTAACGGCGTCTGGGGCGGCGACACCACGGGCCTCACCTACCTCGGCCAGGGCGAGGTGGCCCTGAGCTGGGGGTACGGGGTACTGGTCAACGGGACCCCCGCGAGCGAGGTCTACGCGGCCGTCCTCGGCGAGGGCCTGCCCGACCCCACCCTTCCACCCCTCCTCACGGCAGGCACCGCCCAGGTCACCGTGAACTGGGCACGTCCGGCCGCCGGCGCGCCGGTGACGGGCTACGTCGTCTCCTGGGGCCCATCGAAGGGCCCGCTCTCCAACTTCACCACGGGCGTGGCCCCCACGAGCGCCCTCGTGAGCGGCCTCTCCCCGTTCCTGCTCTATTCGTTCTCCGTCGCGGCGTTCAACGGTGCGGGGATCGGACCGGCGAGCTCGAACACGAGCATCCTGCTTACCGCGTGGGGCGTCGTGAGCGGCCATATCCTTCCCGCGAGCGCTCTCGCGAGCTTCGATGGGAAGCCCCTAACCTCCGTGGGCGGCAGCTTCACGGTGAACTCGACCACCGGCCCGCACACCCTCACCGTCACGAAACCGGACTACGCCCCGCAGGAGTTCGCGGTGACCCTCCCTTGGAACGGGTCGACCTACCAGAACGCCAGTCTCCACCTCCTCGGAGGGGAGCTGATGGGGTTCGTCACGCCGAGCTTTGCCCGGGTCACCCTGGACGGGATCTCGATATCGACCACCCCCAAAGGCTTCTTCCAGGCGTCGGAGACCGGCAACAGCTCGCACGATCTTCGGGCGAGCGCCTACGGGTTCGACTCCCAGAGCTCAAATCTCACCGTTCCTGCGAACGGCACGGTCTGGCGCAACTTCACGCTCTCCGCGCAGAACGGCACGATCGCGCTGTCCATCGTCCCTGTGGCGGCGACCGTCCTCGTCGGCGGCCAAACCGTCCCGCTGAGCACCTCCGGGCAGGGGAACGCCTCCCGGGCGCCGGGGACCTATGAGGTCGAGGCGAAGGCGCCGGGATTCGTGACCGAATTCCAGAACGTGAGCATCGGACCGCTCGCGCTGCATTACGTGAACCTGACGCTCGCCCCGCTGCCATCGCTCCCGGTCCCTCCGGGCAGCAGTTCCTCGAGCAACACGCTTCTCCTCTATGCCAGCGTGGGCGCGCTTCTGATTGCCCTGGTGGTGGTCGCCGTCTACCTCATCGGGCGGGCCCGGCCCCCCACCCAGCCCGAGTTCCCCATCGGCGGGGAGGACGACATGTACCCCCGGCCCGAAGAGGCGGGCGAACCCGTGGAGGAGCCGCCCGAGCCCGAAGCCCCGGGAGAGGACGAGGGCGCCCCGCGCGAAGTCACCTAGGGCGCCCGGCGAGCGCGCCGGCGG
>JAKIWY010000077.1 GCA_022749835.1 Thermoplasmata archaeon
ACCGGTGGCAACGGCACCCAGGGGAATGGGACCGGCAATCAGAGCTGCGGCAATACCACCGGGAACAACACCGGCGGTTCGACGGGAAACACGACCGGCAACTCGACGGGGAACGTTTCGTGTTCGCCTCCCCCGGCGGCCCCACCTCCGCCGGCCAGCCGCGGGGCAGTGGGAGACCCGACGCAGACCCTCAATCCACGACTGTGGGTGTTACGAGACCCATGGATCTTCGACTTCCTTCCCGTCCAATCGGCGGCTCAGATCCAAGAAGAAGCCGACTAGGGCGGCTCGACGCCCGGCTCCCGGAACGGTTCTGGACCCGGGGCTTGTCCCGCGGTCGGAACCCGGCTCCGACGTGCGTTCGGGACTCGGTCGAGCGTCGAAACCGAAGGTGGCCGCGCCTCTCCTGGAGATCCACCCGTCACGTGTGACGGTTATCTTCCCCGTCCGTCTCCGCAGGGCCGCGGGACGGCGCCTTGGCGGATTTTCTGCAGCTCCTGGTCGTTTCGGCCGTCATGGGGGCGTCGATCTTCCTCGCGCTGCCGGTCGTCCTCAAGAAGTCGATGGGCTCGAGGACGATCGCCTTCCTGAACGCGGGGGCGATCGGCATCCTGATCTTCCTGGTCGGGGACGTCTTCTCCAACGCCTCGGTCATCATCTTCCCGAACGGCTACGTAGGCGACCGGAGCGCCATCGCGCTGTTCCTCCTCGGCATCGTCGCCTCCTTCCTGGTGCTCTTCGCGCTCGAGCGGCGATCGCCGGACCGGGAGCAGGTGCGCCCCGCCTCGCTCGCCTTGGTCGTCGCCTTTGCCATCGCGTTCCAGAACTTGACCGAAGGACTGGTGTTCGGGGCGACCTGGGCCCTCGGGATCACCGGGGTGCTGTTCGTGATCTTTGCCGGATTCTTCCTCCAGAACGTGACCGAGGGGTTCCCCATCGCCGCTCCGTTCCTCGGCTCCGACCGTCCCCCGGTCGGCTTGCTCGCGAGCTATTTCCTGCTCGCGGGGGTTCCGACCGTCCTCGGAAGCGCGGCGGGCTACTACTGGAACTCGCCGAACCTGGACGTCCTGTTCGACGCGCTCGCGATCGGTGCGATCGTCTACGCGATCCTCCCGATGATCAAGATGGCGTTCCGACCGGCGGAGACGCGGGAGGAGACGCGAACCCGGCAGGACCTCGTCTATCTAGGGGTCATCGCGGGGTTCGCGATCGGATTCCTGGTCAACGCTATCTGAGCCATCGCCCCGGTGGGTCGCCGGAGCTCCAACCTGCCTTAGGTGGGAGGCCAGGGGGCGGGAGGGAAGAATGCGCATTTCCCATATCCGCGGGCTTGGTTCAAAGCCGAGAGGGCCCCTTCTGCCGTACGATGGAAGCACGACGCCGCTCGGGGGTACCGCCTCGAACCACCCCGGATCTACTCTCCGAACGCCCGGCACCCCCCTTGAGGGGTGCCCGTCGCCACCTCCCCGGCGGGTTTCGGGAACGAACGCAACTCGGAGGACGCCGGTCGTCCGCAGTGCTGCTGATCGCGCTGTGCGGGATGCTGCTGGCCTCGGGACTGATGGGGCAGGGGAGCCGACCTACCCCCGCATCCGTCCACCCTCTCCCGACGACCATCCCGACCGCGGCGCAACCCCTCGTGAACCAGAACGTGACGTTCACCGAAACCGGCCTCGCGTCGGCGACGATCTGGTTCGTCAACCTTAGCGGGAGACTCGCCTCCTCGACATCGACCTTCGTCGTCTTCGCCGTCCCGAACGGGAACTACTCGTTCACGGCGGGTACGGGGAACTCGGCGTACTCCGCCGCTCCGGCGTCGGGCGCCGTCAACGTCGCCGGAGCGCCCGTCGCCGTCCCGGTGGCGTTCATCCTCCATTATCCCGTGCTCTTCGTGGCCAGTAATCTGACGAACAACTCGTCCTGGTCGGTGACGCTTGGGGGCGTCCAACAGAACTCGAGCTCGAACCTGGTCCTGTTCAACGAGCCGAACGGGACCTATGCTTACTCGATCCTCGTCAGCGGCGGCTATGCGGCCCACCCGTCGAACGGGTCGCTCAAGGTGAACGGTACCTCCCTCAACGTATCTATCTCGTTCACCCGGCCGCTGTACTCCCTGAATTTCAATGGTATGGGCCTCTGGCCCCCGAAGACTTGGGGGGTCTCGGTGTACCTGCCCCCCGTGGGGATTACCCAGGTCACGCAAAGCTCGGCGGCGAACATCTCGTTCGCCGAGCCCAACGGGTCGTACTTCTACACGATCTTCGCCCCGGCCGGTTTCGTCGCCACGCCATCGACCGGTTGGGTCTCCGTCAGCGGGGGCAGCAGGAACGTGAGCGTCGCATTCGCGCCCGGCTACAATGTGACGTTCGTGGAGAACGGGCTCGCGCCGGGGACCTCGTGGTCGGTCGACCTGAACGGCACCGGCCATTGGTCTACCAACGCCACGGTCCAGTTCGTCCTCACGAACGGCTCGTACCGGTTCGCGTTCCCGCCGGTCATGGGTTATGGCCATCTCGGCGGGGTGAACTTGACGGTGAACGGCTCCGGCGTGACGTTCCGCTCGAACTTCACGCTCCAGTCGGGGTACTACCCGGTGACGTTCGTACAGACGGGCCTCCCATCCGGCACGATCTGGGTCGTCCAGTTCGGGGGATTCTCCAACAATTCGTCGTTCTCGATAAGGGGGAATTCGACCTCAACGATGATCTCCTTCGCCGAGCCGAACGGGTCGTACCCGTACCGGGTGTGGCCCTCCGGGCAGTACGCTCCGGCCCCGGCCGTCGGCAACGTGACCGTGAGTGGGGCGAACCTGTGGGTGCCGATCGTCTTTGCCATCCCGCCGGCCCCGATCTACTCCCTCACCTTTGCCGAGTCGGGGCTTCCGTCGGGAACGCCCTGGAACGTCACGCTGGGCATCGGGGTCCCCCGCACCAACGCCACCGTCCAGTCGACCACCTCCACCTCGCTGACGTTCATTGAGCCGGCCGGCCGCTACTTCTTCGGGGTCGGCGGCGCCTATGGGTACTCCCCGGCTCCTGCCGCCGGCATCGTCGACCTGAACGGGACGAACCTGACCTTGGCGATCGCCTTCTCCTTCGCTCCCGGATTCTACGCGGTGAGGTTCGTGGAGGCCGGACTCCCGGCGGGGACCGAATGGAACGTCTCCCTCTCCAACGCCTCCGTGGGCCATCTGGTCGCCTACCCGACCAACACCTCGACCATCTTCTCGGTCCCGAACGGCTCGTTCGCGTACCGGGTGGGCAGTAACTGCGGGTACGCCCCGTTCCCGGTCTGTCGGTATGTCGCGAGCCCATCGAACGGGCTCGTCAACGTCACCGGCGGCGCCCAGAACGTCACGGTCACGTTCTCACTGGTGAGCTACACGGCGAGCTTCATCGAATCGGGGCTCCCGGGCGGGACCAGCTGGTCGGTCGACCTGGGCGGGAGCGTCGTCGGTTCGACGAGCGCGACCGTCTCCTTCGGGGAACCGAACGGCAGCTACGGCTACCTGATCGGCTCGGTCAGCGGCTACTCGGTCAACGGGTCATCCTCGGGGAACCTGACGGTGAACGGCGCCAACGTGAGCGTCGCCGTCACGTTTCAGGCGTCGATGGGCGGCCTCTACCCGCTCACCTTCCGGTCCTCGGGCCTGCCGAGCGGAACCAACTGGTCCGTCACCATCACGGCCGAGGCCACGGGGCTTTCGATCGACTCCGCGTCGAGCGTGACGCGCTGGTCGGACGGTGCGAGCACCGTGGGCTTCCGGGTCTCGCCGGGCAGCTACGGCTACACGCTGTTCGCCCCCGGCTTCCGTGGGGCTTCCGGCACGGTCGTCGTCTCCGACTCCGCCCCGGCGACGGTGACCGCGGGCTTCTCGCCCGCGTCGCCAAGGTCTCCCGGCGAGCTCTTCGGAGTTCCCGCCCCCTGGCTCGCGGTCGGTCTGGGCGGCGTCGCGATCGCGGTGCTAGGGACCGGGCTCATTTCCTACCGCTCGAGGCTGCGGCGGGAGGCACGCGGTCGTTGGGCCGCCGCCCAGCTGCTCGCCACCGAATGGGAGGCCGACGAGGAGGGAGAGCCCGTCCCGAGGATGAACCCTTGAAATGGGCGGTGGGCGTTCTTCGAGGCCACGGCATGAGGGCGGGCGAGTGATATTCCGAGCCTGAGAGGCGAGCCGTGGGGAACGGATACGCGACTTCGGAAGAGTCGGGCAAGGTAGCCATGCTCGGAGCAGCGCGACCCCGCGCCCCGGCGGACCGCGTCAGTAGCGCTCCGGGCGGCTCCGTCGACGAGTCGGCGAGCTCACTGGTTGATCTCGAGATCGATCCGAGGGGCCTCGTGCTGACCGGGGCCGAGCTGCGCATCTCCGCCCGCCTCCTCCTGCACATCTCCCGGCAACCCCAGTTCGCCCCGAGGGAGACGGTCCCGGAGGCGTTGACCCAGGCCGGAATGGCCGAAACCCTCGGGGTCAGCCAGGGAGCCATCTCGAGCGCCCTCACCCGCCTCGTGGACGGCGGCGTGCTCCGGGTCGGATTGAACCACGTCCGGGGCCGGTTCAAGCGGCTGAAAGTCTACCAGCTGACGCCGGAGGGAATGTCGATCGTCCGGCACATCCGGGCGAGCATGGGGGTGTACTCGAGAGTGGTCACCGTGCCGTTCCCTTCCGGACCGGTCCCCCCGGACTCCCGGGGTTCAACGAATCGGGACACCTCCCCAAGCTGACCGAAGCTGCCTACCGATCCGACGACCGTCCCTCGGGGTTCCTCGGCTCTCGACCCCACCGCGGCGCAGAATCTCGTCCGGCCGCATGTGAACGAAGCGCCGCGTTGCCGTGACCGGCACGGCCGGGGGAGCTCGGCACCCGGCACGAAGCCTGGTGGCCGATCCACCCGGGGGCTCCGCGTGACGACTTCTCCTCGACCCACGGACGCGGTCGCGTCGTCTCACGCCGAAGGGAATCCGGTCGCGAGGAGGATCAGCAGGAGGGCGCCCACCCCGAGCAGGATGCATCCGATCGCCCGCTTGAGGTCCCCTTCGGAGAGCTGGCCGGCGAGCCGGGCTCCGAGGAGGCTGCCCGCGATCGCCGGTGGCGACAGGACGAGGACGAACCACAGGTCGACCGTGCCGCTAAGGAGGTGGCCGATGAGACCTGCGACCCCGACGAAAAAACCGACGCTCAAGTTGGTGGCGATGGCGTCCTTCGTGCCCACCCCGGCGCGCAACATCACGGGCAACCGGATCGTTCCGAGGATCAGGCCGACGAGACCACCGAGTACTCCGATGAGGAACCCCGCGCCACCCAACGCGACGCTCCATGCGCGGTCCCGAGCGATCTCCGGGGATCCCGCCGCGGCCGAACGCCCGCGAGCCTTCGATGTCGATCGGATGAGCTCCACGCCCTGCTCGATGACGATGACCCCCACGAGGAGCACGATGAGCATCCCCGGGACGAGCCCGGCAAGATACCCACCGACCACGGCTCCAACGATGGAGGGCGGGGCCAACACGACGAACGCCCGTCGGTCGAAACGGCCGGCCCACAGGTGGACGAGGGCCCCGGCGCCGGCGCTCGCTCCCGAGATGGCGACGTTGGAACCTCCGGCGAACGACGGAGAGAGTTGCGTGAGCAGGAGGGGGAGCCGCAGGTTCCCGAGAACCAGACCGGCGAGGCTCCCGACGACCCCGATTCCGAAGGTCGCCGCGATCAGGAGCAGGAGCGCCAGCGAGAGGAGCACTCTTTCCCCGAGACGACGGGGACTACATCAGCGACACCTCAGGACGGGCGATATCCCCCCCCGCACCGGGGCCGTTGGACCCGACCCACCGGTTCCTTGCCGAGCACGAATGATTCCGGGAGAATCCCCCGCCTTCCGCAGCGACGTATGAAATATCCCCCGCGCCTCGGAGCGACGGAACATCGATGATCGAGCTGCAACCGGTGGCGGCGGAAGATTGGCCCGAGTTCCGGGCCGGCGCGCTCCGGATGTACGTCGATCAGCTTTCCCGTGCGGGGCTTGGCACGGTCGAGGAGCTCCAGGGGATGGCGGAAGGGGACATCGGCCACCTTCTGCCCGATGGCCCCGCGACCGTCGACAACCAACTCTACTGGCTGCGCGCGGGCAGTGAACGGGTCGGCGTCCTGTGGTTCGCCGTGCGACGGGAGCGTCCCCCGCCGCGAGGATTCGTCTACGCCCTCGAGATCTTCCCGTCGTTCCAGCGACGAGGGTACGGGGCGGAGGCGATGCGCGAGGTCGACCGCCTCGCCGCGCAGCTCGGGGTGGAGAACATTGGCCTGAGCGTCTTCTCCTACAACGCCCCGGCGATCCGGCTCTACGAAAAGCTCGGCTACAGCGCGACCGCCCAACAGATGAACAAGCGCATCCCCCCGACGACGAAGTGAGACCACCACCGGGAGCTGCGATCCTCCACCGCGCCGGATCACCCTGAGGCTTCCACCTCCCCCCGCGCATCGTGCCGGCGGGGGCCCGCGGACCGACGCGGCCGGGGGCGGCCACCCGTTGCTCCCCACCCTCGAACGAACTCCGAGGGGCTCCGGCGGCTAACCCGCCGCTCGAGGCGCGTGAGGCTGGCGGCAAATGTCAAATACGATAGGCCGGGTGGGCGCTCTCTTGACGGCCGCAGCGATTACCGCGGCCCCGAGTGGTGCAGTCGTGAGCGAGATCGCCCCGGCAGTGGACCACGGTCGGGGAGAGTACACCCGTTTCGAGAAGGCTCGCATCCTCGGCGCGCGCGCCCTCCAGGTCTCCCTGGGGGCACCCATTCTCACGGAAGTTCCCGCCGACCTCATCGACCCGGTGGAGATCGCCGAGATCGAGTTCATTGCCGGGGTCATCCCGATCACCGTCCGACGCGGCGTGGCCCGGTAGGGCCCCTTGCGCGCCGTTCAGACGCCTGCTTCGTCCAGCGCGTTCTCGCACCGACATTCCGGAGCCCGTGCGAGGCTCGGCAGGAACCGCTCCAGGAGGGCCCGCATCCCGGTGACGTTCTCCCCCATCACCTTGAGGATCTCCTTGACCGCCACGGGGCGCTCCGCCCAGACGTCGTAGTCCGTCACCATCGCGAGGCAGACGTAGCACAGCCCGCGTTCCCGGGCGAGCGTCACCTCGGGAACGAGCGTCATCCCGATGATGTCGGCGAACGACCGGAAGAACCTCGATTCGGCCCGCGTGGAGAACCTCGGCCCCTCGACGCAGACGTACGTCTTACCGCCCTTGAACGGCGTGCCGCTCGCCACACCGGCTTGCGTGGCGAGGCGGGATAGCTCCGGGCAGAACGGGTCGGCGAGCGAGAC
>JAKIWY010000078.1 GCA_022749835.1 Thermoplasmata archaeon
AACGAGGAACGATGGGAGAGAAGGGAGTGGGGCGCGTACGATCCGGTCGAATTCGTGGGTCTAGTCGATGGCTTGTGGGGATGTCCGCCCCGCTGTTCGCCGCGGTAGCGGTGATGATGCTCTTGGCGCCGACGACCGTGGGCGCCAGCCCCTCGCTGGTGACGATGAAGGCGCCGTACAAGAAGGCGACCGCCGTCCTCACGAATCCCAAGAGCTCCTCGGGATGCGCCTCGACCACCCAGCCCGTGCTCGCGTTCTTCAACAAGACGAACGGGATCGGTGGGTTCAGCGATAACGCGACGGCCCCCAAGTGCACGACGAGCTACAACTTCGCCGCCATGTCGGAGGGCCAGATGGTCATCACTCTCCCGCTCAAGGCGGTCGCCACGGGAACCTACACGGTCACCGCGACGTGGGACACGATCATCGCCTCCTGGGCCAACATCACTTCGGGGAGCTGCAAGCTCGCGGGGAGCTTCACCTCGGGTTGGTGCAACGTCACGGCGAGAGCGTTCGTCTACGGCTCGGCGTTCCTCCTCGACAAGACGACCCACGTGAAGACAGCACTGACCACGAAGTGGCCGGGGAATTTCACCTACGTGTGGAACTACACGACCTGTTCGACCGGCACGTGCGCCTCCAAGACGTCCCCGACGCTCACCGGAACCGAGATCGGCAACTTCCCGTGGATCTGGGACTGGCAGAACGTCAAGCTCTCGTCGACCGACCATTACGTGCTGGTCATGACCATCTTCGGCGGGGCGAGCGCGAGCATCACGAGCTTTTGGACGACCATCACAGGGGCCAGCGCCAACGCGCAGATGAACTCCGCCACGGGCGGCAACGAGGAGAAGCTGCTCTCGGTGACCATCGCCTAAGAGTCGCCTTAGGCGCCTAGAGCCAACCCATTCCCCCTTCGGGGGTTCTTCGGAGCCATCGGTCTGCGGGGCCGGACCTTCCGGTCGCTGCCCTCCCGCGTTCTCCCCGCTCCCGGGCCAAGGTAAAGACCCGGGGGCGAGTGGGATTGGACACGCGGGTTCCGGCCGAATGGGCGTTCCGAACGAGCAGGGATGCATCTTCTGTAGCATCGTCCGGAAGGACTCGCCGGCGGCTCTCGTCCACGAAGATCAAGAGACCCTCGCCTTCCTCGACCTGTTCCCGCTGACGCGCGGGCACCTTTTGGTCGTGCCCCGACGCCACGTCGACCGGCTCACGGACCTTCCCGAGGGCGAATACCCGGGACTCTTGCGGGCGGTCTCGGCGGTCTGCCGGAAGGTGGAGCGTCTTTCGACCCACTACAACGTCTCGATGAACCAGGGAGCGCTCGCGGGCCAGATCGTCTTCCACCTTCACGTCCATGTGATCCCGCGCTACGAAGGGGACAATGCCTTCGGACGCCGACCTAGGGAGAGGCTCTCGGAAACCGAGGCGGCCGCGCTTCTCAAGGAGCTCGGGTAGAGGGGCAATAGGATGGGCGGTTCGGTTAGGCCGCCCGCGGTCGCGGGCGCATTCTACGCCGCCTCGGGGGCCGAGCTCGCCCGCGAGATCGAATCGTGCTTTCTCGACCCCCGGGGGCCGGGGGAGTTGCCGGCCCGGCACCGCTCGAGCGCTCGGCGGATCCGGGCGGCGCTGGTACCGCATGCGGGGTACCGATACTCCGGCCCGATCGCCGCGCTCGTCTACCAGGCGATCGCCTCGGAGCGGCCTCCGGAAAGCGTGCTCATTCTGGGCGTCGACCACTATGGAAAGGGCGACCCGTACTCGCTCTCCGCGATGGATTGGGCGACCCCGCTCGGCCCCGTAGCGGTCGACGGGAACCTCGTAGAGGCCCTCCACCATCCGCCAGTCACCATCGACGAGGCCGCCCACGCCAGCGAACACTCCCTCGAGGTGCAACTCCCCTTCCTCGACTACGTGCTCCCCCAGCCGAAGGTCGCCTGCCTGATGGTGCGCATGGGAGCGTTCTCCAGCCTCGAGAGGGTCGCGCGGGTCGTTGAACGTGCCGTCGCAGGAAGGGATGTCCTCCTGCTTGCCTCGACCGATTTCTCCCACTACGTGCCGCCGGAGCTCGCCCGCAAGCTCGATGCGCTCGCGCTCGACGAGATCGTCCGCCGGAGCCCGAAGGGTCTCTACGACGTTGTCGTCGGGAAGGACATCTCCATGTGCGGGATCGCTCCGACGACGGTGCTCCTGGAGGCCCTGCGGGACGAGCCGCTCACCGCCCGACTGCTCCGCTGGGGCCACTCCGGCGAGGCCGAGCCGATGCGAGAGGTGGTGGGATACGCCGCCGCACTGTTCGAATCCGGGGCGGACCTGCCGACCCGCCCCTAGCGAGTGTCGCCGCTAGCTCACCGTTCCCGCGCTCCGCGGTGACCCGGTCCGGGGCGACGGAGCCGGGGACTCCAGCCGCCGCGCTCCGCCGAGATGCGGCTTCCTCGGGGCATTGTCACGGAGACGATTCGCAGTATGGGCACCTCGGACTCCATGTGGGAATGTGGTGGCTGCATTTCGGGCAGAGCGGACCGAGGTCAAGGCTCGGCGATCTTCGCCCTCGCCCGGAGATCGTGAACGGGGGTCCGTCCCCCGAGGCGAGAACCATCCCGCCTCCGATCACTCCGAGAACGGCCCCCAGATAGAAGCCGCTGACCACGAAGAAGGAGAGCAGCGAGAGGCCCAACACGAGCCCTGCCGAGATCGTTCGATATCGTGTTGGACGGCGTAGCGCGGCGGCACCGGCGAGAACCGCGAGGCCCACGAGAATCCCCAACTCTCCGAAGTGGCCGGACCAGCCCACGGACAAGAGGCCCTGGAGGAGGATCAGGGCGCCGCCGGTGACGGAGAAGAAGAACGGAAGTTGGAAGTCGTTTCGGACGCGCAACGGAACGGGAAACATTCGGCGTCGGGGCTGGAGCGGGCTCCCTCTCCTTCAACCTTGTGAGAGAACGCCGCAGGTCGCCCAGAGGGCCCTCCGCGGGCGCCGGGTGCGGTGGGTGTTGGTCGCCGGGCCCGCGAGTTAATTAACCGGGGTGACTCCGGGCCCGTGCTCCGATGATCCTCAGCGACAAGAAGATCCGGTCCGAGATGGAAAAGGGCCGGATCGTCGTGCGGCCGTACCGGGCCGATTGCCTCGGGTCGAACTCGTACGACGTCCACCTCGGCCCGTACCTCGCCGTCTACCGGGACGGTGCCCTCGACGCGCGGGCCGCCAACGAGATCCGGGAGTTCCGCATCCCCAAGGAGGGGTTCGTTCTCGTGCCCGGCCAGCTATACCTGGGGGTGACCGAGGAGTACACCGAGACCCATGACTTCGTCCCATTCCTCGAGGGAAAGTCGAGCGTCGGCCGGCTGGGTATCGACATCCACTCCACCGCCGGCAAGGGCGACGTCGGTTTCTGCAACTACTGGACGCTCGAGATGTCGGTGAAGCTGCCCGTCCGCATCTACGCGGGGATGCCTATCGGCCAGTTGATCTACTTCGAGGTGTCGGGCGAGGTGGAACACGACTACTCCGGCAAGAAGAGCGCGAAGTACCGCACGGTGAGCCGCCACCCCACCCCGTCGCGAATGTTCCTCAACTTCCCGGCGAAGAGGCGCAAAAAGACGTCGCGCCCCAGGCCCCGGTCCCGCTAGGGTTTGTGGGCCCCGCCGGGGACAAGATAGAACGCGGGTCGGCCGGGCCGCGATCGCTCCCGCCGTCCGAGCGGGTCGTGCGGCTCGGACTCGTTCTCCGCGTAGACGCTCATCTGGGTGAACCGGAAGCGGCGCAGGAGGTAGCCGGTCGCCGAACGCAGCACGTGGGCCTCGTCGACCTTCGGCGCCGGCGACTCGGAGCGCAGGAGGGGTGCGACCCGCTGGACGTACCGTGGGATCTCCCCCCGGAACGCGCTCACCTCGGGATGCGCCTGAGCCCGGGCCATTACCTCCTTGACCGGAACGGTCCCCGAACGCAGCTCGGTGAGCTCGCGCAGCCAGCCCTCCACCTCGGTTTTCCAGCCGGCGGCGACGTAGAAGATGACCTCACCGGGAACGTCGCCCCGGGTGATCGATGGGCCGAGCACGTGCTGGAGATCATCCTCGACCTGCTGGAGGTACGCTTCCGCCGCCTTCGCCCGATCGTCGAGCGCGAGCTCGTCCGTCGAGGGGAACGGCTGGGCGGCGACGAGCGAATCGAACCTTCCCTCGCCGAGCTCCTCGGCCAGGTGGGGGGCGATCGGCGAGAGCAATCGCACCCAAAGATCGCTCGCGCGCTCGAGTCCCGGTCCCGGCGCTCCTCCGCGCACCAGGTAGCGCCTGACGAGCGACGGCACATGGCCAATGGCCAGCTCCGCCGCATCGCGGAACTGGTAGGCCGCATACGCTTCCCGGGAGCGGCGGACGACCTCGTGGAGCTCGGAGAACAGCCAGGCGTCGAGCTCGGGGGCCGCCCCACTCCCTCCCGAACGCATCTCTCGGACGAGGCGCTCGACGTCGGCGAGGCGAATGCGCGCCGCTTCGACGACTCGGGTCTCCCACTCGACGTCCTGCCCGGGGGAGGCGGCGGTGAGGTAGAACAGCCGTAGCGCGTCCGCGCCGTACTCCGAGATCGCCTGGCGGATCGGCGGGATGGCGCCGCCTTTCGAACTGACCTGTTTCTTCGAGATCTTCTCGCCGCCCCCGGTCACCCACCAGTGGACGAAGAGCGCCTTCGGCTGGAGCGCCTCGGGGAGCAGGAGCGCGTGGGTGTAGAGGAACACCGGAAAGTGCACGCGCTTGTGCTCCTTTCCCCCGATGTTCACGTCGAGCGGGTACCAGTGGGTGAACGCCGCGCGGACCTCCTCCTGAAGCTCCCTTGGCAGCGACGGCTCGCCCGCCCCTTCCCCCAGGAAGACCCGGTCGAAGAAGGCGTCCGACAGGGCCGAGAGCGGGACCTTGCCGGAGGCGACGAACGGGCGAACGACGTAGTAGGCCGGATAGAACGTCGAGTCGGCGATCGGCTCGATCACCCAGCTCGGGTCGGCGGGAAACGGCGTGCCCAGCCAACGACCCCGGCGGGTGCACGGCCGGTCGTCGTACCAGTCGAGGACCTGCGGGAGCTCGCGTCCGTACTCGGCCGGAAAGATCGACATCCTCGACAGGAGCGCCCGGGTCTTCGACTTCCACTCCTCGTCCCCATAGCGAACGAACCATTGATCGGGGACCCGGCGGATCACGACCTCGTGACCGTTCCGGCAGACGACCCGCTTGGAGAACTCCAGGAGGTCGAGGCCGGCGTGGGCTGTGGCGAGCTCCCGTGCCACCCGGTCCCGCGCCGGTGCCACGTCCAACCCCTCGAGCGCGTGGACCGTCATCCGGCCGCGCTGGAACTCGAGACGGTAGAGCCGCTGGGTCGCCTCTTCGAGCGCCTCCTCGTCCTCGAGGCGAGCGGCTCCGGTCGCCCGGAGCGCGCGCTCGGCCGGAGAGCCCGTCCCTCCCAAGAGTTCGCGCTCGCTGGCGGCGAGTTCCTCGAGAGGGGGGAACGAGACGATCTCGCGGATCGCAGGCAGCCGGGCCCTAAGCTCTGGGGAAAGCGCGGCCACGGCGAGCCAGTCGGCGGGGGCGTGGGCGGGGACGGACATCACGACGCCCGTGCCGACCCGCGGGTCCACGAGCAGGCTCCCGACCACTGGCACCTTCTCGCCGGTCAGCGGCACGCTCACGCTTCGGCCGAAAAGGCCCTCCGGGGCGACCCGATTCCCGAGGCGGCCTCCGTGCTGTTCCACCAGGCGGGGCGCGGCGACGCCTCCGACCAGGTACTCTACCTCCTTGTGGTGCCAGACGATCAGCGGCTCCGTGGGATGGAGCCAGAGATTCGTGACCCCATACACCGTTTCCGGCCGCAGCGTCGCGGCGAGCAGGACCCGCCCGTCGTCCAGGCGGAACGGAACGGTCCGGTACGTGATCTTCTCGGCGTCGCCGCCTTCGGAGAGGTCCGTCTCCGACGCGTCGACCGAGACTGGACCGCATACCGGGCACACCGAGGAGAAGTGGGGAGCCTGGACGAGGGCCCCCCGGGCGGCGAGTCGGCGGAACTGCCAACCGATGAACGCCTGGTAGTCGTCGTCGACGGTGGTGACGTACGCCCGCTCATCGACGAGGATACCGAGACGGCCGAACAGCTCGAGGTAACTTCGGCCCAGGAAACGGGCCGCTGCGAGCGGCTCTTCGAGAGCCGGCCACTCCGTCTTCGGGACCGCGTTGTCCTCGAGTTGGCGGATCGTGAGCGGGTCGCGTTCTCGCACCTTCTGGGCGAACGTCACGGCTGGAAGGCCGGAGGCGTGGGTCCCGGTGGGGAAGAAGACCGATTTTCCGAGCATCCGCTGGAACCGGTTCAGGCTGTCGGCGTAGACGAGGCCCCGGAAGTGCCCGACGTGCAGGAAGCCGCTGGTCCCCGGGTAGGCGACGACGCTGTAGAACTTCTCGCGGTCGTGTCGGGGCTCGGCCCGGGCGAGTCCTGCGCTTCGCCATCGCTCCTGCCAGAACGACTCGCGGCGAAGCTCCATCGGCCCCGGGTACGAGCGGGGCTTGATATTTGAGAGGTTCCGGCGCCGCGAGACCCCAAGGGGGATTCCAGATCGCCCGCCTAAGGCAAGGCGATTTACGAGCGGGAAGCGATGCGTGGGCCGATGCGGATCATCGAGGTGTTCCACTCGATCCAGGGTGAAGGCCCCTTCACCGGGGAGCGGACATCGTTCATTCGGACGGCCCGGTGCAACCTGCGATGCGAGTGGTGCGATACCGCCTACTCCTTTGGCGCGGGAGAGGAGCGCAGCATCGCCTCTCTCTTGAAGGACGTTGGCCGCCATCGGACACAGCACGCCTGCCTGACGGGCGGCGAGCCTCTCCTCCAGCGCGAGAGCGTCGACCTGGTGCGCGCGCTGGGGGCGAAAGGGATGACGACGGTCATCGAGACCGGTGGATCTCTGGACGTCTCGCCCTACCTCAAGCTCAAGGGCGTCGTGCTCAGCGTGGATGTGAAGTGTCCTGGCTCGGGGATGGAGGCGAAGAACCGATGGGAGAACCTTCCCCTCCTCCGGCCGACGGACATCGTGAAGTTCGTCGTGAAGGACCGCAGGGATTACCTGTACGCCCGGCGGATCGTCCGGACCCGCCCGATGCCCAGGCAGGTCGTCTTTCAACCGGTCTGGGGGACCGACGGTGGACGCCTCGCGGGCTGGGTCCTGCGGGACCGGCTCGGCGTGCGCGTGATGCTCCAGGAGCACAAGTACCTCTTTGGCGACATCCCGGGCCATTGACCTTTTCGCGCCGAACGGC
>JAKIWY010000079.1 GCA_022749835.1 Thermoplasmata archaeon
CGCGACGAGCTTGACCGCCGGCTCGGTCTTCGCGAACCTCTCGCAGCTCCCCGGGGCCAAGGGGGTCTACAAGAATCCGCAGCAGATGAGCTACTCCGCCTCGACGGGCCTCTATACCCTCGTTGTCGGTCCGACGAACCTGAGCTCCTCGGGCAACTACTACATCTTCGTGAACGCGACCAACTCGGTCGGCGAGCAGAACTCGGTTGCGATCCCGGTGACGGTCGGCACCGCCTCCGGAACGACTCTCACGGCGCAGCTCTCGGTGAACAATACCCAGCTCATCAAGGGCATCCCGGTGACCTTCACGGACATCGTCACGAACTCCGGCGGGTCGTCCCAGGCGATCAACACCTCCTTCAGCGCGAACGGGGTCGCGTTCGCGAACCTCACGGGGAACGTGGGGGCCGGCGCCGCGGCCGGATTCAGCCCGTCGTACACCCCGAGCGCTACCGGCACCATCCTGTTCATCGCGACCACGTACCCGGCGGTCGGAAACCCGGTGAGCTCGAGCCTCAACCTCACGTCGTTCCCGAAGATCTTGTTCATCTCGCACAACCTTCCGGCGGCGGTGAAGAACTCGCACAACGACAGCGCGCTGATGGCCGCTGAGATCAACGCGGCCGGGTTCCCGGTCACCCAGATGTGGATCCCTTGCGCTACCGCGCTTCCCGCCTCCGCGACCTTGCAGACCTACACGGTCGTGGTCATCGACTTCGGGAGCCAGACGGGGACCGGCTGCCCGGCGGGCCCGAGCGCCGCCGACCAGGGAAGGATCACCGGCGCCGCCGGCGTGAACTTCTTCCTCACCGGAGCGATGCTGTTCTCCTCGACCGGCTGCGCCAGCTACTCGAACGCGTTCCTGACCCTCTTTGGCATCGGCTGGACGAACGCCGGCGGCGCGCTCTGCACCACGCTGCGCAACGCCGCCGCGGCCGCGAGCTACAATGCCCAGACCGCCGCCGGGCTCCTCGGCCAGGGGATCGGCACGCTCGAGATCAACCAGACCCTCATGGCGACCAACACGTTCTCGCCGTACTACACATTCAACCGGGCGCTCACCAACCCCGCCTGGATGACGGCCGGCGGCCAGAACTTGGGGTCGTACGCCACTCCCGGCACCACCAAGGAGGTCGCGCTCGCCACCGACCCGGCACTGCTCACCTCCAACATCTACTACAACGGCGGCAACCAGACATGGGGCGCCGGGGCGCCCGGGACGGCCGTCGTGTACAACGTCCTGAATTTCCTGTGCGGCTTCTCCTCCTCCACATCCCCCGGTCGCGCGACCAGTGACTTCGCTGCCTCGGGAGCGGTGGTGGTGGGGATCAAGAACACCCAGTTGACCTACGTCTACGTCGGGGCCCGCGCGAACGGCGGGCAAGGCGGCGTGGTGACCGCATGGCTATACGTCAACGGCCAGCCGGCCATCTACCAGGGCCAGCCCGTGTCGGCGACGATCACCCTGGGCGCGAACGGCGCCAGCCAGTGGGGCATCCTCACCTGGCTCGCCCCGGCGGCGGCCACCTACACGCTGTTCGTGACGATCACCACGACCGTGACCGACCTGTTCGCCCCGAACAACCAGCTGCCGACGTCGATCATCAATACGGGCTTCGTGTTTACCTAGGGTCCGAGGCTCCGAGCGGATTCGCCCTGCGGTTAGGAAACAAAGGGATACGACCTCGGGCAGCAGCCGGCGGTTGGCGCCGTCGGACCCCCGGGCGCTTCAGGGCCTGTCCTCGAAGCGTGACTACGAAGCGCTGCTCTGGGCGACGTGACGGGAGGGACCCTCCCCGGCGCTCCTCCGGTATCGGGCGGGTGGTAAAAGACCCTTCCATCCGGCAAGGGTCCGCCGACTGGAATTGGCCCGCCGGTGGGTTGCCAAGGGCGACCGTTGAAAGTTGGCTCGACGCCCGACGCTGGCTGTTATCTCCCCCCTAATCCGTGAGGTCCCTGCTTCGTCAGGGGAGGCTTACTCCCATCCACGGGGCGGGAGAAGAAGAACAGTATGGGAGAGAGAAGGAGAGGGCGGCTGCATCGCGGGAGGCGCGTGGGCCAATGGGCCGCGGGATCGGCGGGAGCCGCCATCGCCGTGTCGCTCCTGATGGTGCTGTCGCCGGCCGGTGTCGGCGCGAAGGCGCACACCACCGGCCTGCCACCGTACAAGGGGAGCACCTCGAACTCGGGCACGTTGCTCGGCTCGAATTGCGGCAAGGCGGGCGGCAAGGACAGTTACTGGAAGGAGTTGAACGGCGTTGTCGGCGGCGCCTCGAGCGCGTCGGCCAAGGCGTGCCCGTGGCTTCTCTACGGTCAGGCGGCCTCGAGCTCAGACCATTGGGTCGACGTGTCGGTTCCGTTCAAGGTGAGCACCTTCGCCATCTACAACGTGACGGAGAGCGTCTCGTGGAAGCTTTCGAGCGCGATGCACGTGACGAACAGCACCTGTCCGAGCGCGACCAACTATTCGAGCGGGTACGATCTTGAGTCCTGTTCCTGGTACTCTGGCTGGGATGTGTACGTGTACGTCAGCCTCATCGACCTGTCGACCAGCAGCCAGGTGAGTGCCGGCTTCACGCTCTGGACGGCGGAGAACTATACGACCTCCTCCGCTAACAGCGACTGCTACTACGGCAGCTGTTCTGGTCCGTACTCGACGACCCTCTCGGGAACGAGCGCCTACGACGCGAGCACCCAGGCGCCCGGGTACTACGATTCGTGGAACTTCCTCTCGCCGGGAACCAGCACGGGAACGGTCACCCTCTGGTCGAACACGTCGAATTGGAATCCCACGTACCTGACGGGCTACAATAACACGCTGAGCCCGTTCGACAAGTATGTCGTCGAGACCCAGTTCTCTTTCTACGCGTACGCCGGGCTCGGCGCCTACAGTGACTACTTCACCGGGAGCTACTCCAACCTCAAGTACTACAACCCGGCGGGTTCGGCGAGCGCGTCGGTGGGCGCGGTACCGACCAGCGGCAGCCTGACGGTGACGTCGATCACCGCTACTGCGGTCTAGGCTGGGGACGGACGACTATCGGGGTCCGGCGGACCCCAGATCGCGAGGTCCGCCAACCCATTCCAACGGCTCTGAGTCGGGCGGGTCGACCGGTCGGCCCCCTTCTCCGGGCCGGGCCGGTCGCATCGACACTCTTGTGAGGAGCGATTCCCGATGGAAGACCCCCCCCTCGACCCCACACGACGGACCCGGTTGCCCCGAACTCTGCTTTCCAAGTGTTCAAGGCCCCGGTCATAATGCCCTCATTGGTGCCCGTCACGGAGGAGTGGGCCGTCCGAGCCGAGGAAGATGCGAGAGCCGCGGAGTCAGGCGGCCGACTGTTGTTCATCGTAATGGTCACGACGCCCATGACGGTCCTGATCGTTTCGGACGTAGACCTGAGCGGAGTCCCTCTGATTCCGCTTCTAATCCTCAACATGATTCTCTTCGGTCTCATGCTCTCGGTCGCCTGGGCCCGGATGGCCAGGCGGGACAAGCGGCTGATAGGATGGGGTCGCAAGGTCCTCTCGCAGGAAGAATAGCCCGGATTCCTCGGTCCCGATGTCGCCACCCGGACCACCGCGGTGACCTACACCGTTGCTGGTTGGGGATTAGAGAAGGGACCGGATTGCCGCCGCTCAGGGATAGGGGCCCGGGCGCAACGACCCCTCAAGACTCAACTTGATCGAGCGCCGGTCAGTCTCCTTGGGCGCGTCACCCGCGTTGGCGACACCTTCCGAACGACGACCCACCGACGCATGGCAATCTTGCGCGTCTTCTTGAAACCCGTCTTCTCGAACATCCCTAGCGTCCCGCTGCAGAGGAACGAGTTCGAGGTCCTCTCCCCGGTGTAGTCCTCCGGGTAGGCCTCTACCGTCCCGCCCCCCGCCTGCGCGATGAGTCGGAGCGCCTCGCGCAGGGCGAGAGAGGCGATGCCCTCGCCCCTACGCTCCCGGTCGATGAAGAAGCAGGTGATGCGCCAATCTGGGACCGCCCCTAAGCCTTGCTCGTACTCCTTCTTGCTTCGGATGTTGGGAAGCTCAGCGGTGGGCCCGAACTGGCACCAACCGACGGCCTCGGGGCCATCGAAGACTAGGGCCGCGTGAGCCCGCCCCTCACGGACGCGGGTCTCCTTTAGCTCGCGATACCTCCCGGCCATTTGCTTGTTCTCGCCCGGTTCGAGGTGGAAGGAGATGCACCAGCACCCTCCGAAGATCCCGTTGTGTTTCTCTACGAGACGGGCGAAGGCGGGCCATGTAGTCGTGGAGAGCCCGTTGGATGTGAGGGACATGCTCGGCCTCCGGATTACCCACGGAAGATGGGCTACGAGAAGATATCCTATGGGGGTCTTTCGACCCGCTTAAGGCGACGTACCGGGAGGACTCCGTCGGTCCGGGCTGGGGCAGAAGTCGTGGTCAGCGGCCGCAGCGGGATGAGCATGCAGCTAGACTTCGCGGGTCCAATTCCGGTGGGCGGCCGAGCACTGGACTATGCGACGCCATTTTTTGGGGGGCGAGGAACTTGCGCACGGTCGTATCCGAACCTAAGCCACCCCGTGCGGGACGCTCGATCTTCCCCGAACCCCCGGCGGAGCGCCCTTGCGAAAGGGCCGAAGTGGCACATGGCACCGAGCGGGGCTACTTCGAGGGCAGAGGCGTCGACGACCCTTTCGACCCCGTCAAGGAGGCGCCGCACTTCCAGCAGCTCGCCTCGTTCGGATAGACGACCGCCTTACAGTTCGGACAGGTGAGCTCCCCCGGAGCGGGCGACCCGCCCGGAGCCACCGTACCGGCGCTCCCGCCGGGGAACGGAGCGGTGCTCGGCGGTGCCCCGGAGGGAGGCAGACCCATCGACGGGGCGCTGCGCCGCCGCTCGCGGTTCTTGAAGTAGCCGTAGACGAGCAGCGCGAAGAAGTAGACGAAGCCGACGTAGATCGGCACCACCGTGAAGATCGATTCGGTGGCGATCGCGGTCGTGCTGAGGAAGTCGCCGCTCACCGGGCCCTGCTCGTCCGTGTACCCGGAGTCGGAGACGAGGAACGCCCAGGTGATCTTCCCGCTCACGTTGAACACCGCCGCGGCCTGCCACCACCAGATCTGGGAGCCGGGGAGGGTGACGTTGAAGGTGACCTGCTGGTCGGTGAAGGTGCCGTTCACACCGAACGATCTCGTGTAGTTGTAGAACGGGTAGCCACTCGCGCAGTAGGCGGAGGTGTTCGAGGTGGCGTCCGGACAGGTCGAGATGAAGATCTCGACCCACAAGACCCCGGAGCTGTTGGCGGGCAGGAACTGGGGGTTGAGGCTCATGCTGTAGACGTAGACCCCTCCGGCGGGGCCCGTGAACGGCCGGACGACGGCGTTCTGCAGGATGGAGCCGTTGTTGCCGTACGGAAGGTCCGAGGAGGAGGCCGCCGCGGGGGACGTCTGGCGGGCGGTGTAGGCGAAGATCGGCCCCGCCATGATCGGAGCGAGCAGGATGATGACGATCCCCATGATCGCGAGCTGCTTGAGGCTCTTTATCCCGAGGTAGATCGGCACCGCGAGCCCGAAGATGAGCATCGCGAGGATCGCGACGATCGCACCGACGAACAGGAAGCTGAGCGCGACCGTGACGATGCCGATGACGATCAGCACCGCGCGACCGACGATCGACTGAAAAAACGCTTTCCAACCGCCGGAACCGAGCACGGCGAGCGGCAGCGAGCGACCCACTCCATATAAGGAATCAGGGCTCGCCCTCGGCGTGACCGTGCCGGAGCGCCTCGTGCTCGTCATCCTGGACGGATTGGGAGACCGGGCCCATCCTTCGACCGGGGGGAATACCCCGAGCGATTCCGCGCGCACGCCCAACCTCGATCGGCTCTCGGCCGCCGGCCAGCTGGGCCGGGTGATGGTCCTCGGGAAGGGGATCGCCCCCGAATCGGACGCCGGGGCCCTGGCGCTCCTCGGGTACGACCCGGTCGCCGACTCCCCCGGTCGCGGGGTGCTCGAGGCGCTCGGGGTGGGGGTCCCGCTCGCACCGGAGGACGTTGCCCTGCGGCTCAACTTCGCGACGACCGACGGGTCAGGAGCGATCCTGGATTCCCGGGTCGGTCGTTCGCTCTCGAGCGAGGAGGCGCGCCGCCTCGCGGGGGACCTGACGGCCGCCGACCTCCTCAAGGACCAAGCGATCCACGCCGAGGTACGCGCGACGGTCGGCCACCGCGGGGTGCTCTGGCTCCATCCGACCTCCTTGGGCCCACTCTCCCCCGAAGTGAGCAACTCCGACCCGTTCTACGAGAAGGTCGGTGGAATGGGGCGGGCCCGCGCCGTCGAGCACCCGAAGGTGTTACCGGTCGAGCCCCTCGACGCCAGCCAAGAGGCCGCCCGCACCGCGAGGGCGATCAATCTCTTCCTCGAGCGCTCCAGCGCTCGCCTTGAAGGTCACAGCATCAACGCCAAGCGCGCCCTCGCGGGAAAGAAGCTCGCGAACCAGCTGATCCTAAGGAACGCCGGCCGACTCCCGGTGACCGCCCCGGAGAGCTTCGCGAAGCGCTGGGGGCGTCCCGGCGGGGCCGTCACTGAGATGCCGGTCGAGAGGGGGATCGCCCGGCTGCTCGGCCTGGCCGACGAGTTCGTCGGACCGATGGGCGCCGACCTGGACGCCGCCCTCAAGGAGCGAGCGGTCGCGACCCGGGCAGCGCTGGAGAGGAACCCGTTCGTCTACGTGCATCTCAAGGGGCCAGACGAACCCGGGCACGACGGCGACGCGCTGCGAAAGCGGGAAGTCATCGAGGCGCTCGACCGCTCCTTCTTCGGTGCCTTCCTACCGGCGATCGACCTTGGCACTACCCGGGTCATCGTGACGGCCGACCACGCCACCCCGTGCATCCTCAAGGCCCACTCGGACGACCCGGTGCCGCTGCTCATCGCCGGCGCCGGAGTCGCTCCCTCGCTCCCGACCGGCTCCGTCGTGAAGTTCGGGGAGGCGGCGTGCGCCGCCGGCGCCCTGGGGACGATCTTCGGACGGGACGTCAGGACGCTCGCCGACCGGCCCATCCCCGCGGGCCGATGAGACATCTGGCGGTCGTCGTGCCCCGCGCCCTCGGGGAGGCGACGCGCAGTGCCCTGCGCGAGGCGGGGGTGCTGTTGCCGGGATTCAAGGTCGCTCGCTCCGGGGAGGAGCTGGCGTTCGCCGTGCGCGAGGCACCGACGCCGCTTCCCGAAGGGTCACGGACCGAGGAGCGCGATTTCGACGAA
>JAKIWY010000008.1 GCA_022749835.1 Thermoplasmata archaeon
CGCCCTGGATCCCGTGGCGCGCGCTGTCTCCGAGTGCTGGGGGACCCTCCCCGCCACCGGATGGGCGTGCGAGGGCGCACCGCTACGCGCGCTTTCGGACCGGGCCTGGGTGCTGAAGCGCCCGGGGCATCACGTGCTCGATGCGAATCTTGAGCTCGCGCTGCCGCCGGGAATCGGCGACATTGAGCTCCCCCTCGTGTTCCCCTCGGTCCACCGCAGCGAGAGTGAGCGGCCGTGCCTCACCGTCCACCCGCTCGGGAACCCCGGGCCGAGCGCCGAGGTCGGTGGGGCTCCCTCGCAGCTCGGCGGGACCGCCCCCCGGCTCATGGCCGACGCGCTACGGCGGATCGCCGAGCTCGGGAAGCGCGAGGGGTTGGGCGCCTCCTTCGAAGCGACTCACCACGGCCCGCTCCTGCGCCGGCCCGCCTTCTTCGTCGAGATCGGGTTCGGTGCGGCGGCGGCTCCCCCGCCGTCGGCGGTGAGGGGCCTCGCCGCCCTTCTCGGGGAGCTCACGCGGGACGACCGCGACCGGGTGGCGGTGGGCCTCGGCGGAGGGCACTACGCCCCCCACTTCACCGAACTCGCCCTCGAGCGGCATTGGGCGTTCGGGCACATTCTCTCAAAGCATGCGCTCAGCACGGCCTCACCTCAGGTGATCCGACAGGCGCTCGAACGGACTCCCGGAGCGGAAGGATTCCTCTACCAACGGGCGCAGGACGAGGTACAGTACGACCTCGGCCAGATCGCGAAGAGGTTGCGCGACGGGGAAGCGCCGGCGCTCGGCGGGCCCTAGGACGGCGCGCGGGCTCCTATTCGAGAGCCGGGCGGCGGGGAGCGCCGTTGTTGTTGTTGCGCTGGTACATGACGGCGCCGCTCCGATAGACCGCCTTGCCGAGCTTGATGTTCTGAAGCGAAGCGACGTGCGGGGCCCTCTCGGCCATCATCATGCTCTCGATGATCTGGCGGAACAGGGCGCTCTGGTTGATCTCGGGGTGCCGCTCCAGGAACTCGTTCTCCTCGGGGGTGATCGTGATGTTCTTTCGGAGCATTCCGTCACCAATAGGAGCCATGCGACGTCGACCGGGCATGACCGGAGGACGTAGAAGAGCGGTATTTATGCGTATTGGTGCGGATGAAAAATCTGTGCCCCGGCGCTACCGTGGGACAGGCCCGGCGAGGACCGTGACCGCCCCTTCGGCCGATAGTCCCTGCTGCGCCGCGTCGCGAAGCGCCCGGGCGCTCACCGAACGCAACGTCACCGGCCAATCCAGATAGTAAGTGTCCGGGAGCGCGTTGTAGGCGACATCCAGCGCGAGCTGGTGGGCGCCCGAGGTCGTCTCGATCTCGAGGGGGATCTCGCCGATCGCGCTCTCCCGGATCAGCTCGAGCTCGGAGGGTCTCACGAGCTCCTCCCCCATGCGGCGCACCTCATCCCGGACGAGCTTGACCACTTTCTGGGCTCGCTCGGGCCCGGTACCCGCCTGGGCGTGCCAGTAGCCTCCCCAGCGCATCGGCTGGACGTCGCTGGAGGCGTGGTAGGCGAGCCCGTGGCGCTCCCGGACCCGTTGGAACAGTCGGCAGAGCATCGAGCGCCCGCCGAGGATTTCGTTGGCGAGGAAGAGGGCCGGGTACCGCGCGTCGGCGCGGGCGAGCGACGCGCCTCCGAGGCGGACCTCCACCTGGGAGTTTCCTTCCATCGCCAAGCTGCGCGCGGCTCGGGGTCCCGTGGGAACGGAGGGGAGCGCGGGGGTGGGAGGCGCCTTCTCCTGTGCGAAGTCGTCGAACAGACGTCGACCGGCCCGCCGCACGTCGGCGAGAGGCCGCGGGGTCGTCACCACCAGGAACGCGCCCTCGGGGACATAGTGGGAGCTGTGGAATCCGCGAAGTTCCGGCCGACCGATCCGACGGAGGGCAGAACTCGTGCCGAGGCCCGTCAGACGGTAGGGGTGGCCGACGGGGAACACCTCCCTTAGGAACTCGCGCTCGACGCGCTCGCCGGGCTGGGAGAGCTCCCTCAACTGTCGCTCGTGCATCTGCCGCTTCACCCGGGCGATATCTTCCGGATCGAACCGGGGCCTCAGCACGGCATCGGCGAGCACACGGATCAATGGCTCCCATTCGGTCGAGGGCCCGTGGACACTCACGTCGACGGATTCCGGGTCGGCGTGCGAACCCAGAGAGCCTCCGCGGGAGTCGAGGAAGCGGGCGAGCTCGACGCGACTGCGCTTCCCGGCGCCGCTCGGGAGGAGATCGCTGGTGACCCTCGCGAGCCCCTCGAGGCCGGCCCGGTCGTACGACCAACCCGACGGCGCGACGAAAGTGGCCGAGAAGGTCGAAGCGCCGGCCGGGGGCGGCTGGCGGACGACCGTGAGGCCGTTCGGGAGCTCCTCGCGCTCGACACGCAGAGGGTCGGTCCGTTCAGTTCCCACCGGTCACCTCGGTCGGTTCGTAGGTGACGAGGCTGCGCCGGTCAGTTTGGAACAACTCCCGGGCCTCTGCCTTGACCTGGGAGGCCTTCGTCGTAAGGACACGGTGGAATAGGTCGCTCTCGAACCCCGGCCCCCCTAACATCGACAGATAGCCGAGGCGGAAACCGGTGAACGTCGCGCCTTCGTAGGCGACCGCGGCTCCCCGGCGGATCTTCGTGCGGGCGTCGTTCATCTCGGTGGGCGTCGGGCCCGTCCGCCCGAGCCGCGCGAGCTCGCTATCGATCGTCTCCTCGAGGCGGGCCAAGGGAACCCCCTTCGCCGCTCGGGCGTGGACCGTGAAGAGGGATGGGTGGACCTTCGGTCGGTACTCGCTGCTCGCCCGCACGGCGAGCCCGGTATCGACGAGCGCGCGGTAGAGCCGGGAAGAGGGATGCTCGTGCGAGCGACCCCAGACCCCACCGGCGGAGAAGAGCCGCGCCTCGCCCCCGAGGATCACGTCGACGAGCAGCGTCGCGGGGGTGCGAGCATCCGAGGTCGACGGCGCCTTCCAGCCGATCTCGAGGAACGGGGTCGTGCCGGGGCCGGTAAGCTCGCTGCGCCTCTCGCCCCGCTGCTCCGGCTCGGTCGTGGTAACGACCGGGTCGTCGCCGCCCTCGGGGAGAGGAGAGAACTGACGGGTCACCTCCCGGCGGAGCGCCGCCGGGTCGAAGCCGCCGGCGATCACCAGCACGGCGTTCTTCGTCCCGTAGAACCTCTGATAGTACGACTTCAGGTCGACGGCGGTGAGCCGCTGGATGTCTTCGGGGAACCCGAGCGGGTCCCAGTGGTACGGGTGGCGGCGGAAGGCGAGTTCGAACAACTCCTCGTCGACCCGGAACTCCGGCCAGTTCTCGTTGCCCTCGCGCTCGGAGCGGATGACGGTCCGCTCGCGCTCGACCTCCTCGGGAGCGATGCGGGCGCGGGTCATCCGGTCCGACTCGATGTCGAGCGGGACCGCGAGGTGCTGACGGGGGACCGTGATGAAGTAGGCGGTGAAGTCGGTGTCCGTGAACGCGTTGAGCGTCCCTCCGACCTCGATGACCGCTCGGTCGAGCTTCCCCTTGCCGTACTTCGGGGAACCCTGGAAGAGCATGTGCTCGACCCAGTGGGAGGCGCCGGTGACGCCTCGCCACTCGTTCTTGGAGCCGACGCGGTACCAGACCCAGACGCTCGCCGTGAGGCTTTTTGGCTCCGGGGCGAGAATCACCTTGAGCCCATTCTTGAGGGCGAAGCGCTGCGTCGGTCGCCCCGAGCGTTGCGGCACGGCGCTCGGGAGTCTCGGGGGTTTATAATGGCGGGTCGCGTCCGTCGGAGGATACCGTTATCGCGCGGACGGCGCCATCGCACTTCGTGCACCCGGTCCTCAAACTGGTCCGGCTCGGGAACGTGCTCGTCTCCTTCGCCGGGACGGTAGTCGGCGGCCTCGCCGCACGGGGCGGCGGCGTCGCACTCGGTGGGGAGTTCCTGGCTCTGCTCGTTCTCGCCGGCGTCTCGACCGCGTGCGTCACCGCCGGGGGCAACACGCTCAACGACCTCCTCGACCTCGAGGGTGACCGGACGAACCATCCCGACCGGCCGCTCGTCACCGGCGCGGTGGGGATCGGAGGAGCACGGCGGCTGGTCATCGGGCTGTTCGTCGCGGCGGGCCTTCTCATCATCCCCGTCGCGCTCAGCGCGCCGCTGGTCCTGCTGATCCTCGGGATCGCGCTCGCCGTCCTCCTGAGCTACGAGTTCCGTCTCAAGGCGGCCGGATGGCTCGGCAATCTCGAGGTCGCCTTCCTCACCGGGGCGGTCTTCCTCTACGGGGGCGCCGTCGCCCACGCCCCGCTCTCGGTCGTACCGTTCGCCGTGATGGCGATCGCGGCGACGTTGAGCCGGGAGGTCATCAAGGACATGGAGGACGCCGAAGGGGACCTCGGCCGCAGGACGCTCCCCAGGATGCGCGGCATGGCATTTTCGGCCGTGATCGCACGCCTCGGGGTCGTGGCCGCGATCCTGCTGAGCCCGATCCCCTTCGCGACGTTCCTCTCGCTCGGCTCCGCCGCCGGGATTATGTACCTCGTTCTGGTCTGCGCGGCGGATGCGCTCTTTGTCGTCTCGGTCGCCTACCTGCCCGCTCGCCTGCACTTCGAGCAGAGCGCGAGCAAAGGCGCGATGACCGTGGCGCTGGTCGCCTTCCTCGCCACGGCGTTCCGGGGCTAGGGCGCGACATGGGCCGCGTGTTAAGCTACCTCGAGGACCGCCTCTCGAAGGGGCCCGTCCACTTGACCCTCATCGACCCGGACAAGTCTCCGGGCGACAAAGCCGGCGAGCTCGCCAAGGGGGCGGTCGAGCTGGGTTCGGACGCGATCATGCTCGGAGGGTCGACCGGCATCTCCCGCGAGAGGATGTCGCAGGCGGCCCGCGCCGTCCGCCGCGCCGTGAGGGTCCCGTCGATCATCTTCCCGGAGGGGCCCGGCTCTTTGACGCCGGATGCGGACGCGGTGTTCTTCATGAGCCTTCTGAACTCGCGCAACCTCGAGCTGGTCATCCGGGCGCAGGCGCGGGCGGCGCCGCACGTCAAGGCGATGGGCTTAGAGCCGATCCCGCTCGGCTACCTCGTCATCGCCCCCGGCATGCGAGTCGGCGAGGTCGGCGACGCCGACGTCGTTCCCCGGGAGCACCCCGAAATCGCCGTCGGCTACGCCCTCGCGGCGGAGTATCTCGGCATGCGAATGGTCTACCTTGAGGCCGGCTCCGGAGCGCCGTCACCCGTTCCCGAGGAGATGGTCCGCGCCGTGCGCTCGGCGCTCGGCGTCCCCTTGATCGTCGGGGGTGGGATACGCACTGCCGCCGATGCCCGCCGTCTGCTTTCGGCCGGTGCCCAGGCGCTCGTCACGGGAACGGTGACCGAGGAGGAAGGGCTCGGCGAGGGGTTCCAGGGTATCGTCGGCGAGGTGAAGCGAAGTCGTGGTCGCTGAGCCGACGACCCCCTCTCCGGGAGCACCTCCCCCCCGACACACTCCCCGCTACACGCGCTTCCTTCCGAAGGCGCCCTCCCCTCTCATCTCGGCGGGGATCATGGCGGCCGCCGGTGCGGTCCTCGCGCTGTGCCTGTGGTGGCCCGCGTCGGGGCTTTCCGTCTTCCTTGCCGGATTCCTGGGAGTCTTCCTTCTCCCCGGGCTCGTCGCCGGCGCGCTCACCCCCGCGCTCGCCCAGGCGTTCGGCGGGCGGTTCACCGTGAAGCGGTCGTTCCTCCTGGCCGCGACCGTCCTTCTGCTCCTGGTACCGCTCGCGCTCGTCTATCGGCTCACGAGCCTCCTCAGTCTCACGCACGGGGTTCCCCTCGCGGGGGTGGTCCTCTTCCTTCAGGGGCCGGTGCTCTGGTTCCGCCACCTCTCCTTGTTCGGGGTGTCGAACCCCGAGCACGCTCGGACGCTTCCCGCGTCGCTCCTCCAGCCGGTGGTCGCGATCGTGGGAGTGTTCCTGTTCACCCCGGTGAGCGTAGTCCTGCTCGTTGCGGCGTTGCTCTTCCTGCTCTCCGGCTTCCTCACTTCCGCGCTGTTGCTGCGTGCGGCCGACCGGCCGCTGCGCCGAGAGTTCGGCGTCTCTGGGGTGTCGCTCATCCGCCCGCTGCTCGACCACGTCGACGGGCGGGACCCGGCAGCGACCGCCGCCCTCGAGTCGTTCTTCGCCCGGTTCGCCTTCCCGGCGAACCTGAGGCTCACCCTCCTGGCGTTCGCGACCCCGGGAGGGATCAAGGCGACGCTCGCTCTTCCCACGGTGCACCCGGGTCCGTTCGCCGGCTTGGGCTCAAGCGACCTCCCCCGGAAGCTCGAGGGACGGCTCGGCCCCGCCTCGGGTCTGCTGTTCGTTCCCCACACCCCCTGCGACCACGACCTCGACCTCCCGACGACGCGAGAGGTGGAGAGGGTCGCCGATGCCGGGGCCCGCCTTCTCGCGAGCCCCCCGGCGGCTTCCCCCCCTGCGTACTCCGGTCTCGTCTCCCCCTACGAAGGCAGCATTGCCAGAGCCCAGCTGCTCGGCGACACGGCGCTCGTCCTCGTCTCCCAGGCGCCCGCCCCGACCGACGACATTGCGGTCGCGATCGCCGACCAGCTGTACCGCGAGTCGCTCAAGGGACCTGGTCCCAAGGTCGCCATCATCGACGCGCACAATTCCTACGTTGAAGGGCAGGGCGACCTCACGTACGGCACCCCGCTCGCCAACAAGCTCGGGGTCGACCTGCGGGCGGCGGTGGCGGCCGCGCAAGCGGCCGCGCGGCCCGGGGCGCTGCGGGCGGGGATCGCGGTGCGCACGAACTACTCGATCGGCCGCGACGGGGTGGGACCTTCGGGGATCCGCTGCCTCGTCCTGGAGGCCCACGGGGAGACCAGCGCGTACGTGCTGATCGACGGCAACAACCTCCTGCAGGGCATGCGGGCTCCGATCCTGGAGGCGCTGCGGCCGCTGGTCGGGGCGGCGGAAGTGATGACGACCGACAACCACGTGGTGCACGAGGTCGACGGGGGGATCAATCCGGTCGGGGAGAGGTATCCGGTCGCGTCGCTCATCGCGGACATCGTCCAACTCGTCCGTGCTGCCGTCGTCGACCTCTCGCCGGTCGAGACGTGGTGCGCCACCACGGAGATTGAGGGGGTACCGGTGCTCGGGCCGGCGTGGACCGCTCGCCTTTTGACCTCGCTCGGGGACACGTTTTCGATGTTCACCAACGCCTTTCTGACGACCTTCCTCCTCCTCCTGACGAGCTCGCTCGTCGTGCTCGTCGCCCTCGCGTGAGGTTCGAGCGTCCGTGAGCGCTCCGACGCCCGACGCGCTGACCCGGCGGGCCCGGGAGGCGCTCGGGGAAGCCGACGCCTTCGACCTCCTCGCCGAGCTGGTCGAAAGCGCACCGACCAATCTCGAGGACCCGGTCCACCAGCGATACGAGAAGCCAAACTACACGGACGCGGCCCACCGGCTCCTGAGATGGGCGAGGGAGTTCGGTCTCGCGCCGCGTCTCTTCGACGGGCAGGCCGGGCGACCGGCCGGCCACGAGCTTCCCGGAGGCCCCCGGCCGAACGTGGTCATCGATCTCAATTTCGGCTCGGCCGAAACCGTCCTCGTGATGGCCCATTACGACGTCGTTCCGGTCCCCGCGGAGCAGCTCGCGCGCTGGCAAAGCCCGCCGCACCGCTTGACGGCGCGCGCCGACGGGCGACTCTACGGACGCGGCGCGAACGACGACCTGGGAAGCGGGACGGTCGCCGCGCTCCTCGCCTTGCGGCGCCTTTCCAAGGGGCCCCGGCCCCACCGCAACGTCCGCCTCGTCATCGCCTGCGACGAGGAGACGGGCGGAGCCGGTGGCATCGAGGCGATGAGGGCCCACGACGACCGGCTCGCCGCGGACGACCCGAAGAGGATCCTTCGCGCCGACGTGGCGCTTATCCCGGACGGGAGCCCGCACGCGACCGCCGGTTCCTGTGGGGTCGTCTTTCTCGACACCGTCGTCGGTCGTCCCGCACCGCTCGCGAGCATCCTGGGGCTCGGCCGGGACCTCGTGGGGCTCCAGGGTCTCGCCAAGGGCTGGCGCTCGAGCTACGCGTCGCCGGACTGGCCGGATCACCAGGCTCCGGAAGCGGTCATCACCGGCCGCGCGTCGCTCACGTTGTTCGACCTCACCGATTCGGGTGGCCCGTCGGAGGCCCCGGTGCTGCGGAATCTCCACGCGGAGGCCGACGCCGCCAACCAGATCCCCGAGGCGGTCACCCTCGTCTTTGCCGGGTCGAAGGAGAGGCTGTCGCACCTCTCCGAAGAGCTAGGCAGATCGGTGAAACCGCCCTACCGGCTCGAGGAGGCGGGGGCGACGGCGCTCAATATCCGGGAGGGCGATCTCGCTCTCCAGTTCATCGGAAAAGGGGCGCACGGCGGCTACCCGCACCGGGGCTTCAACCCGAACCCCCCCCTGCTCGAGCTGCTGGAGGGGGCCGGAGAGCGAGCCGGACTCGACATGCGTCGCCTCGCGACGGCGAGCTTCAGTGTGGACCTTCGCCTTGTGCCGGAGATGTCGCTTTCGAGCGGTGTCGAACCGGCGCTGGAGTCGGTCCGTCGCTCGATCGCCGCCCGCTCGCTGAGCGCGAGCGTCGTCGCACCCGAGGAGCGCTGCCGCGCCGGCTACCACCTCACCGTCGATCACCCGGCGCTGCGCCGCCTCTCCGGCCTGGTCGCCGAAACGCTCGGGGAGAAGGGGGTCTTCGGGGAGTACGGGGGAACGGACGCGAGCGCGCTCCTCACCGTCCTAACGCCCCGCGGGGAGCCGATCCCGGCGATCGTCTTCGGCAGCATGGACCGCGAGGCGAACATCCATCAGGCCGAGGAGAGCGTCGACCCCCGGGCGCTCGCCGGGGTCGTGGAGACGATCCGCCGGTTCGTATGCGAGCCGTAAGGAGCCGGTGCGTTGGTCGACCCGCACCTGGAGCTCGCGGCGTCGGTCCTGTGGGTGCTCACTCCGACCTTCATCGCCAACTCGAGCGCGACGCTTCCGCGCGGCCGCGGACCTCCGATGGACTTTGGGCGGGTGTGGAAGGGCGACGGACGAAGGATCCTCGGCCCCTCGAAGAGCTGGTCGGGATTCCTCTTTGGCACTTTCTTCGCCCTACCCTTCGGTCTCTTCATGGCCTACCTGATCAACATCGCACCGCCGTCGCTCGACCTCGTCCCGCACTTCGGCTCCTCGGTGCTCGCCGCGGTCCCGGTCGTCCTGCTGCTCACCGGCGGGGCGATGACCGGGGACGCGTTGGGCTCGTTCATCAAGCGCCGGCTCGACCGGCCCAGCGGGTCGAGGACGATCCTCCTCGACCAGATGCCGTTCGTTCTCGTGCCGGTCGGCCTCGGGGTTCTCCTCTTCCCGTCGACGTTCGACGCGACGTTCCTCAACGTGGAAGGCGTCTTATGGCTACTCTTGTTCACACTGGGGTTCCACCAGGCGTTCAACTGGGTCGGCTACCTGGTGGGATTGAAGAAGGTCCCATGGTGAGTCGAACGGCCTCCGAAGCCCAGGACGTCCGGACGGCGCTCGCCCAGCGGATCCTCGAGCTCGGGGCGGTCCGGTTCGGGTCGTTCACCCTCACCTCGGGAGCCCACTCCGACGTCTACGTCGACATCAAGCGCGCTTGGACCGACCCGGATTGCTTGTCGATGATCGCCCAAGCGCTCGCGCCCCGGGTCGCGGACGAGCCGAGGCTCGCCGGTATGGAGCTCGGCGCCGTCCCGATCGTCGTCGCTCTCGCGCTCACGACCCGAAAGCCGTACGTGGTCCTGCGCAAGGCGGCGAAAGAGCACGGGACCAAGCAGCCATTCGAAGGTGAGGTCCCGGCCGGTTCCCGGTTCGTGCTCATCGAGGACGTCACCTCCACCGGAGGCTCTGCCGTCCGGTCGGTCGAGATCCTCCGGGCCGCGGGTGCCGTCGTCGACCGGACGCTCTCGGTCGTCGACCGGGAGATGGGGGCGCGCGAAGCGCTGGCGCACGTCGGCGTGCGTCTCGACTCGCTGCTCGCCCTCTCCGAACTGAGGGGCGCGCGGGCGTGAGCGGGGTCGTCGCCCCGGAGGCGACCGTCACGGTCGCCGACCCGTCGGAGGCCGGGGCGGTGTTCGGCCGCGGATTCTTCGGGACCGTCGGCCCCCAGGGCCTCGCGCTCGACCGCTATGAATCGGTCTATCTCCTCGAGATGCGAAGGCTCGAGGTCGTCGACCCGAGGGGTAAGCCGGTCGAATGGCCCGAGCTGTTCCGGCGCGCCGCCCGGGCCGAACCGGGCTTCGGAGTGCGCTACATCGTCTACCGCGACCTTCGGCAACGCGGCTACGTGGTGCGGCGAAGCCCGCCGCCCGCGTCCTTCGCGGTACTGCCGCGCGGCGGAACGCTCCAGAAGACCCCGGCCCGATTCTGGGTCGAGCCTTTGAGCGAGCGGGCCCCCTTCGAGCTCGCCCGGTGGTTCGACGTCGCCGAGCGGGCCCAGACGGCCCGCAAGACGCTGCTTCTCGCCCTGGTCGATGAGGAGTCCGACCTCACCTACTACAAGGTCCGGCGTCCCGCCCCGACCGGCGCGCTCCCGGGTCATCGCCTCCCCGAGCCGACCGAAGGATGGCTCTCGGAGGACCGGGTCGTCGTCTTCGCCCCGGCCGCCGTCGAAACGCTGGGTAAGGGACTCGCCTACGGGAGCCGGATCGGTGACCGGCTCGAGCTGAGCCTCATCGAGGCGGCGTACCTGATCGCCGAGGGCGACCTCGCCCTGCGCGACGCCAAGAGCCGGCGGTCGGTCAGCGCTGTCCAGTTCGCCCGACGCGCCTCCCGCCTCGACCGGCACTTCCCCGAACGGCTCTCGGGATACCGGGAGCTCCGCAAGCGGGGCCTCGTGGTGAAAACCGGGTTCAAGTACGGTGCCCACTTCCGGGCCTACCCGAAGAACCCGGAGAACGTGCACGCGCGGTATCTGATCCACACCGTGCCCGATTCTCACGTCGGCGCGTGGCCCGAGGTCGCCGGAGGGGTCCGCGTCGCCCAGGGGGTCCGCAAGGAGTTCATCGTCGCCGGAGTCTCCCCGAAGGGGGCGGTCCGCTTCCTTTCGCTCGAGCGGATTCGCCCATAGAGGACGGCGCTCGACGCAGTGATTCAGCCCGGTGGGCTCTCGGTCGCCTTGACCGCCGCCAGGAACGCCCGGATGAGCTGCGGGTCGGCGCCTCCCGTCGGTCGCTCGATCCCCCGGCCGACGTCGAGTCCCCACGGGCGGACGACGCCGAGCGCCTCGGCGACGTTCTCCGCCGTGAGTCCGCCGGCGAGGACCAGCTTTCGTCCGGGCTGCTCGTTGACCATGCGCGCGCACCGCTCCCAATCCGGGCGATGCTCGCTGCCACCGCCGAGCGGGTCGCCGGCGAGGTCGAGGTGCAGCCTCACGTAGTCGTCCGCGGGCGGCACGGGCGGGTCGGGATCGCTCGAGCCGGCGGCCGGCACGGGGAGGGACGGGACGAGGTGGTGGATCTCCAGGTACTCTAGACCGTCCGGAATCGGTCCGTAGACCTGGACGCGGTCCACGCCGATCTCGTCGAACAGCCGGTGGACCAGCTCCGCGCTGGGGCGCGAGACGACCGCCCACGCTTCGGCCTCCGTGGGAACGGAATCGAGAAGGGCCGCGGCGGCCTCGATCGAAAGGCTGCGCGGCGAGCCGGGAACGTCGATGATGAAACCGGCGGCGCCGCCGTCCGGAACGAGCTTCACGGCCTCGGGCTCGGTCAACCCGCTGAGCTTGACGAACGTCTTCATCGGAGTTCCTCCGGGCCCGCGAGCGACCGTTTTGGGACCATGATGCTCCCGGCAGGCCCACAGCCTGTCATAGGTTCTCCGAGGTCATTCGGCGCTCCGCCACCCCCGGGTCCCCCGGAGTTGGATCGGGTCGGGGTTCAACCCCAGCGGTTGCTCGCCGATAGCTCCCGGACCGATTGGAACAGCTCCTCGGCCGCCCCGCCGTCGAGCGCCAGCGTCGCGCTCTCGAGGCCCTTGCGGAACGTCGTCGCGGTCCCGGAGACCCAGAGGGCCGCGCCGCTGGTCAACAGGATCGCGCCGCGCCGTGCGCCGCCGCCTCCGGCGAGCACCCGAGCCGCCTCACGGGCCGCGGCCGGCGGGGGGAGCGGTCCCCACTCCCCCTCGCGGTCCTCCTCGGAAAGGATCTTCGTCGCGTCCACGTGGCGTTCGGAGAGCACCCGACCCTCCCAGCCGTAGACGAAGTTCGGCCCCGAGGGGCTGAACTCGTCGTACCCGTCGCCCCCGCTCACCGTGATCCCCCGCTGCACGCCGAGGCGAACGAGGGCGTTGGCGACCAGCTCGCAGCTCGGGCGGTCGGGCACGCCGACGAGCTGGTAGGGGACCCGGGCCGGGTTGACCAGCGGTCCGAGCCGGTCGAAGATCGTACGGATGCCGAGCTCCCGGGTGACGTCCGCGACCGCCCGAGTGGAGGCGTGGAAGAGCGGCGCATGGAGGAACGCCAGGCCGAAGCGTCGGAACGTCTCCTCGGAGAAGGCGCGCGAGTGGGTCACCGGAAGACCGAGCGCCTCGAGAAGATCGCTCGAGCCGCACGGACCGGCCGTGCTCCGATTCGTCACCTTCACGACCGGCTGGCCGGCCGCGGCGACCACGAACGCGCTCACGGTCGAAACGTTGAACGTCGGGCGGGCCGAGCCCCCGGAGCCTCCCAGGTCGATCGCCCGCTCCACCCCGGCCATCTCGAACGGGGAAGCCCGACGCAGCATCGCCTGGGCGAAGGTGGCGAGCTCTTCCACCGACTCCGGGCGCCCCCGAAGCGCGACGAGGAGGGCTGCCCGCTCCGTGTCGGGGGTCTTTGAGTCCTCGAACCGTTCCACGAGCCTCTCGGCGTCGGCCGCGGAGAGCGGCCGCGCGTTCAGCACGCGCTCGAGCAGCTCACGCGTCAAGGACGGCCTCGCCGCCGGTTCCCCGGCCGGGTCCGCCCCGCCGGCGGGATCGAGACCGGACCCGGACTTTTTCGACGCCGGTGCTCGGCCGTGAGTTCGGCCACGCTAGGGTGTACCCGGCGCGGAGCGGATACTCCTTTCGAACATATCGCAGAGCCGCCGGCGCCTCGATCGCCTCCCTCGCGGACCTCGGGCCCAGGTTCTCGCGGGCATCGCGCTCCGCTGAGCTACCGACGAGCCGTGGAACGCCGTTCGATGAGCGCGCGATGAAGCGCCGTCGCGGCGCCGCGGCCGGAGGGTTGGGGGACGACGAGGCTCAAGGAGCAACCGGTCGACCAGAACGCGAGGGTGCGGTAGAGCAGGCGCTTGGGAACGAAGCGAATGTCGTCCATCACGCGTTCTCCGATGACCGTCACGAGGGCCACGGGGACGGTGGTTCCGGCGGAAGCGCCGGTCGAGCCCGCTGCACCCCGGAGGGCGGCCAACCCCCGTTGGAGTTCTCGGCTGCGCAGAAGCAGGAACAGTCCCTCGGAGGAAGTGAATAGTGCCTGGATCACGACCCCCCGCTCCGAGAGCCCCTCGGTCAGCCCTCGCAAGATGTGCGGTCGCTCCCTCGCGGCGGGGATGTCGAGCGGAACGAACTCGAGCGATCCCAGGAGGGCGACCGCCTTTCCGCCCCGGCGCGACCCGCGCCGCCCGATACGGCTCGACTGCGCGGGCTCCTTGAGCGAGCGGACCCGGATCTCGATGCCGTTCTCGCGCGCCGGCGCGATGGAAAGGGGATGCAGCACGCGCGCCCCCATCTGGGCGAGCGCCTCCGCCTCGTCGTACGAGAGTCGGGCGATCGGGCGGCTCGAGCGCACGACGGCCGGGTCGGCGCTCATCAGGGGCGCATGGTGCTTGATCAACTCCACGCGACCGGCGCCCAACGCCGCGCCGATCGCGGTCGCCGTGTAGTCGGAGCTCCCCCGGCCGAGGGTGACCGGGGTCCCGCCGGGTCCCCGGCCGAAGAAGCCGGTGACGACCGGCACCTCGCCCCGCCGGCAGATCGCGAGAAGCCTCGAGGCGACCACACGACGACAGCGGTCGAGGGCGATCCGGGGAGCACCCCCCCGGGTCTCCACGAGCAGCCCGAGCCGGTCCGCCTCCACGGGGCGGGCAGAAAGACCCGACTTCATGAGCTGCGAAGAGAGCCAATGGGAGGAGAGCCGCTCCCCGCCGCTCAACAGCTGATGACGCTCCGGGAGTGTCAACGGACGTTTCCCGGCGATGTCGATGAGGTGATCGAGCCCCTCGAGGCATCGTCGGCCGGCGTTGGCGAGCTCTGGGTAGGAGCTTTCCAAGAGCTGCTGTGCCGCCGTGAGCTCTCCCCGGCTCACCCGGCTCGAGAGCAGCGACTCGAGCGCGTCCGTTACTCCGCGGCGTGCCGAGACGACGACGACCACGGGCGGGCCGGCCCTCTTGGTCTCGGCGATGCGGGCGACTACGGAGCCTACCTCCTCAAGGTCGTCGCCCCCGAACTTGAGGACGACCGGGCGTGCCTTCTTCACCGGCCCGGACGCCTCCCGGGCGGCCCGAGGTAGCCCTCGCGGAGCGCCGCCTCCGCGTTCAGCACCGAGCCGCCCGCCCCGCCCCGCACGGCATTGTGCGAGAGCAGGAAGAACCGGAGGTACGGGGGCGTCCATCGGAGTCGGCCGACGACGACGGCCATTCCTCGGGTGCGGCCAGGGCCACCGGCCCAGCGGTCGCGCAGCGGCTGGGGCCGGTCCGCCTGCGGTCGCCAGATCACCGGCGGATGGGGCGCCGTCGGCAGGCCGGCTTTCGAGAGTGGGTCGAACTTTCGGAACGCCCCGACGAGCTCCTCGAGCGACGCCCGACTCCGGGACTCCACGGTCACCGCTTCGAGGTGACCCTCGCGCACGTTGACGCGGGCGCATTGGGCGAGCACCGCCGGCTTCCACGGCGTCACCCCGACGGAGCCCGCCCGGCCGAGGATTCGGGCCGACTCCTGGGCGACCTTCTCCTCCTCCTCGGGGATGAACGGCACTACGTTGTCGGCGATCGATAAGGACGGGACTCCCGGGTACCCCGCTCCCGAGATCGCCTGGTAGCTGGCGACGTGGACCGATCGCGGCCGAAGAAGCCCGCGGAGCGGGGCCAACGCGACGACGAGCCCCGTGGTCGTGCAGTTCGGGTTGGCGACGATCGGGGCCCGGCCCTTTGGCCGGTGCTCGAGAAGGCAGAGGTGGCCCAGGTTCACCTCGGGTACCAGAAGCGGGACGTCCGGGTCGAGACGGTGGTCCGCGGCGTTCGTGAAGACGGCGATGCCGCGGCGCGCGCACGCCGTCTCGAACGGACCGGCCGTGCCTGACGGCAAGGCGCTGAAGAGGACCTGCACGCC
>JAKIWY010000080.1 GCA_022749835.1 Thermoplasmata archaeon
CATCGCCACGCACTTCCGGGTCAACGACAAGGACTACCTCGTCCCGATGGCGATCGAGGAGCCGAGCGTCGTTGCCGCCGCGTCGAACGCCGCAAAGGTGGCGCGCTCGACCGGCGGCTTCCGCGCCCTGATGACGCCGCCCGTGATGATCGGCCAGATCCAGGTCCTCGACGTCGTCGACCCCTGGGGGGCCCGACTTCGCATCCTCGGCGAGCGGGACCGCCTGCTCGCGATGGCGAACGCGAAGGACCCGATGCTGGTGAAGTTCGGCGGGGGCGCGCGAGATCTCGAAATCCGCGTGCTCGAGTCCCCGCGCGGAGCGCTGCTCGTGGTCCACCTCCTCGTCGACGCCCGCGACGCGGGAGGCATGAACGCCGTCAACACGATGTGCGAGGCGTTGGCCCCGGAGGTCGCGCGCTTGGCGGGCGGCCGCGTCGTGCTGAGGATCATATCGAACCTGGCTGTCCTGCGCCTGGCCCGCGCGAGCGCGGTATTCCCGGCGGCAAGCCTCGCCACCGAGAACGCGAAGGGACCCGAGGTCGTCGAGGCGATCCTCGATGCCTACACCCTCGCCCTCGTCGACCCGTTCCGCTGCGCGACCCACAACAAGGGGATCATGAACGGCATCTCGAGCGTCGTCGTCGCGACCGGCAACGATTTCCGGGCGATCGAGAGCGGCGCCCACACTTACGCCGCGTTCACCGCCAAGGACGGGGCCGTCGTCCGCCCCTTGACCACCTACGAGAAGAACCGCGACGGCGACCTGGTCGGAACGATCGAGCTCCCGGTCGCGGTCGGTCTCATCGGTGGGGCCACCGCGGTCCATCCGACGGCGAAGGCGAATGTGAAGCTCCTTCGGCTCCAGGGCGCTTCCGAGCTCGCCGGCCTCCTCGCTTCGGTCGGGTTGGCACAGAACTTCTCGGCGCTTCGCGCACTGGCGACGGAGGGGATCCAACGCGGGCACATGGAGCTCCACGCCCGCAATATCGCCGCGACCGCGGGGGCGAAACCCGAGGAGGTCGACCGGATCGTCGCGCGGATGATCTCCGACCACACGATCCGGGTGGACCGGGCCAAGGAGTTGCTCGCGGAGCTGCGCGGCGCCACCTCTCCATGAGGGTGGGCGTCCTTGCGCTCCAGGGCGACGTCCCGGAGCACCTCGCGGCGATCGGCGAGCTCATTCCGAAAGGATCGGCCGTTCCTGTCCGCGACCCGAGCGACCTCGAACGTGTCGAGGCGCTCCTTTTGCCGGGCGGCGAGAGCACGACGATCGCTTCCCTGATGGTCGAGAGCGGTCTGTTCGAAGCCGTCCGAACCCGCATCGGCAAGGGGCTCCCCGTGCTCGCCACGTGTGCCGGGCTCATCCTGGTCTCCCGGGAGCTGGAGAAGAGCCCCTCGGGACCCAACCCCCCCACCCTGGGCGCCCTCGACGTCCTGGTGCGCCGCAACGACTACGGGGCCCAGCGAGAGTCCTTCGAGGCGCCGGTGCGACTTTCGGGCGTGAAAGGGGGGATGTTCCCGGGAGTGTTCATCCGGGCCCCCCGGATCCTGAGGGTCGGACCCCACGCCGAGCCGATCGCCTACCGGGGCAAGGAGGTCGTCGGCGTCCGTTCGGGCCGGGTCTGGGGTCTGGCGTTCCACCCCGAGCTTTCTGACGACCGGCGACTTCACGCTTGGTTCCTCAAGGAAGCGGCGCGTCGCAGATAGAGACCGACGACCGGTGGGGCATGGTCGCTGCCCGGGAGTGGGACTTTGGAACCTTGAAGCCGGGCGCTTACCCCAGTCGCCCCGGTCGGGCCCCAACGGCGAATGGAGGGGCGGAATCCGTGGCGAAGGATTTCAGGCGAGAGGCTGCGGCCTGCCGGCGAGCGATGGGCTCCAGCCTTCCTCGGGAAGCTCCCCGTCGACCTGGGTGAGGAGCTGGCCGTGGTTCTCGCAGACGAAGAACTCCTTGACCGCGGCTCCCTGACGGCTCTTGCCGGCCGTCGTGCCGCCGAGCTTCACCGAGTAGGTCGCTTCCTCGCGGCAGTTGGCGTCCAGGGACATCCGCCGGTCTTCGACGGAGGTCAATCCCCTGGGAAACGCGTGGCGGGACGCCGACTGTATCTGACACTGCCCCATCGAAGGGCGGAACGCGGCCCCGTACAAAGAGGTAGCTGCTCACCTTTCTGGCTGAACCGAGGGGGTGGCCCGATTGGGGGCCTCGGCCGATCGATCCGAGCCAACCGTGAGTTCGCGCCTCCCCGAGTCGACTCGCCCCCGCTGGTAGACCCTCCGGCCCACCCTCGGAGGTGGAGGTCCACTCTCCGCGCGCTTTACTTCCGACGTGCTCCGCCGTAGCTCCTAATCAAGGAGAGTCAATCCACGCTCGAGAATGTTCCTCGCCGCGTTCTCGTCCCGGTCCATCGTGAGTCCGCAAGGACACGAGTAGCTCCTGTCTCCCAGTTCCATCGGTGGGTTCGCCCACCTACGACAATGAGAGCAGACCTGGGTCGTTCCCGCCGACGCTACCCGGACGCACCGACCCGACCGCAAGGCGGCCTTGTAGGCGGTGAGCTGTCGGAGCAGGCCCCACCCCGCCTCCGTCATGGATTTGGCGAACCGGCATCCTTCCCGGAGCTCGGCGGCGTCGAGGTCCTCGAAGGCGACGAGGTCGAATCGCGTGGCCAGGTCACGAGATATCTGGTGGGCGTGCCATCGTCGTTGCCGACGAAGCCGGGCGTGGCAGCGCGCCACCTTCTCGCGTTGCCGGGCATACCGACGCGATCCGCGCTTCTTTCGAGCCAGCCGCCTCTGCTCGAACCTGAGCTTCCGCTCCGTGGCATGGAGCGGCTCGGGAGCCTCGATCCTCTCCCCGCTCGAGAGCGTAGCGAGCGCGGTAAGGCCGAGGTCGACACCGACGGGATGTGCCGGAGCGGAGAGCGAGGGAGGAGGAGGGTCGGGAATCGCGAACACGATCGTGGCGAACCACGCCCCGGCGTCGAGCCGAACGGTGACCGACTTCGGGATTCCCCCGACCGGCGGTGGTCGGTGCAACCGGATCGGGAGCTCGCCGACGATCGGAACCTTGAGGCGCCAGGTGCTGCCGGTACCCGGAACGATTGGACTGCCTCCGGGAATGAAAGTGAACGATTGGGTCTCCCGTCGGAAGTGAGGAAAGCCGGGTCGCTCGCCGGCGGCGATGCGTCGGAAGAAGGCACGGCAGGCGAGGTCGAGCCGCTGGAGGCCGTCGCGTGCGACGTCGTAGGAGAGGAGACCAAGGCCCTCGGAATCGAACTCTCTCCACTCCTTGAGGTGGGCTTGCTGATCGAGGTAGGTGACTCGGCGATGCTCCTTCTGCCACGCATCCCGACGCGGAGCCAGCGAGAAGTTCCAGAGGAAGGTCAGCTCGAAGAGGTGGTGAGCGAGGATGGCGAGCTGGGGACGGAGCGGGTAGAGGCGGCATGCATAGGTGAGAAACACGAGCCGAGCCCCCTAATCGGGGGACCAGCCGTCCACGGCATGAAGGTGGGCCGGCCGATGAACGATGGGAGGTGAAGGCCCGGAGGGTTCCGAGGCGAGACGCGAGACCGGCCAGAAAGGTGAGTAGATACACAAAGAGTACCGCGTCCCCCTCGGCTGGGCGCCCGACGTCCCCGTCGCTATACGCGGAGGCCCAGTACGAGAGCGATGGCCATCACCGTCAGGGCGCACCCCGCGATGACCCACGCGATCGTCACCCCACGTGGGCGATTCTTCCATCCTCCGAAGAACAGCGGGATCGGTCCGATGAGGACGACCCCGAACCCCTCAGAGGATGGGGTCGGGGCCGTACCCCTCCCCTCGGGCCCGGTGGCTTCCCCCTCGAGCTGCTCGCCGGCTCCGGTGGCGAAAGAAAGTACGAATCCCGCGATGAGCAGCACGACTCCAAGGGCGAACTGCAGCGAGCCGCCGGTCACCACCGGGAATATCAGGAACAGGAAGAGGTGGGCGCTCCCGGTCGCGAGCGCGTAGGCGATCAGCGCGACCCCGGCCAAGAGCGAGCCGAACCCCACGACGAATCCCCAGGGTCGTCTCCGGGGCCGTGGGTCGCGTGAGCGTCCGTCGCCCGCCGCGCTTCCCATCAATGGTACGTGTCGAACCGGTACGGCTCGACCGGAAGCTCGCCGAGGGCCATCAGGAACTCGGGGACCGTGAGCATGGGCCGCTGGTATAGCGCCCCGTCGTCCAGCGCAATCCGCGGGCAGGCGGTGTTGACGTACGCATCGAGCGCCCGTCCCTCGAGGTCCCCCGGTTCCAGGCGGCCGCACACGATGATCTCGGCGTCCCGGCCGGCCGTGATGGCCCGCCGCTGGAGCGCGTAGGCGGTCGAACTGCGGTTCTGCCCGGCGAACGAGGAGACCAGGATGCCGAAGGAGCGCGCGCTCATCGCCTGCGCGACCGTCAACTGGCGCTTTCGGATGAGCGCCCCGCGGTCGATCGGCGGCTCGAGGAGGTTCTGAAGAGGGTCGAGCGTGAAGACCGGCTTGTCGACGGCGAAGGCGAGGCCGATGGGGTGGAACGACCCCGTGCCGACGAACAGGAAGGCGTCCACGTCGGCGCTCACCGACTCCGCCGACGTGTAGTTGCAGCCGAGCGCCTGCGCCGCGTAGGCGAGCCTTCGGTCCCCCGTTCCGGTAAAGGTGGTGTAGCCACGACGCGCGAGCGCTTCCCTTAGGGCCGGGACGAGGTCGAGGTGCTGGATGGAGACGACCAGGCCGAGTCGGGCCGGCAGGCTCCCTGCCCGCACGATCTCCGCGAGTCCCTCCGGGTCCCCACCGGGATGGCGCATCTCGACGAAGAAGGTGGGCATGGCGAGCGGGACGTTGGGGATCGGGGCGTGGCCGAGCACGACCTGGGCCTCGGCCCCGACCGATTCGTCCTTCGAGGGAAAGTCGCATCCGCCGAAACAGGCGCGGGCGGCGACGACGACCGACGCGCCGGTCGCCGAAGCGATCCGGGAGGCGATGTCGTGGGCGTTGCGCGTGAGGCCGGCGGGGACCTGCAGGATGATCTTGCGGTAGCGTTCCGCCTTCAACGCCTCGAACAGCTCGTCGGTGGGACCGGGAAAGACCCACGCCTTGGGGTTGCTCGAGACCGGGGGAGAAGGCGCTCCGAGGATCTCATCCGCCGCTGGGACGCTGGATTCGCTCACGGCAATCACCTAGAAGGTCGGGCGGGGGCCAAAATGCTGCCGCCCTAGTTTCGGGCGGCCAGGAGGGCTACCAGGAGCGAGACGGCCTCCCGGTTGTCCGGGTAGTGGAGCCGCCGACAGGCTTCGTCGGGCGCGAGCCACTCGAATGCCTCGTGCTCCCGGCTCAGGGTCGGCTTGAGCTCGGTCTTGAGTTCCGCCCCGTAGGCGTGTAGACGCCATCTCCGACCGTCAGGGCCCTCGAACGGCACATGCCAATCCAGGGGGAACACCTGGACGAACTCGCCCACTCCGGTCTCCTCCCGGATCTCCCGCCGGAGCGCGGCTTCCCAGTCTGCGTCGTGGCGCTCGACCTTCCCGCTCACGGGGACCCATATGGAGTCGCGGGAGGGCGGACGGCGCAGGATTAGCAGCCTTGGGGGTCGCCCGGCGAAGAGGTACCCTTCGACGCACTCCTGGTCGATCGGGTCTTCGCTATCCTTCACCGGCGCTCCGCCGGGAGAGGATCTTCAGGATCGCTTCGGCCGGGGCGCCGTCGACCTCGCGAAGTGCCGCGAGCGCCTCGTCGCGGTCGACCTCGGCCTGCGACATCACGAGCTCGATATCCTCCTCGGGCGGTCCCGAAGGGGCGGTGGGCGTGCCCGTCGCGGCGGCCGACGCAGCGCTCGGCGGGGGAGCGGCCCCCCGCTTGCGGATCTGGGGGTTTCCGACGACCTGGTAGGTCCTGACACCCTGCATCGTGATGACCGTGACCTCGGGCCGCTGGAAGACGTGCTCGTTCTCCCGGGTGCGAACGATGACCTCCTCGACCTGGTCGATCGGCTCGCTCGTCATCCCGAGCTTGCGCATCATCAGCTGCATCTGGCGCGGGTTCATCGCACCGCCCGGCAGCATGGCTCCTCCTCGGTCCTCGGGGCAGGACTAGTCCTTGCCGCCGAGGGCGGCTTCCCTCAGCCGCTCTTCGAGCTCCGGGTCGGCTGGTTCGTCCGCCTCGGGGGGCATCTTGCGCGTCGAGGTGCGGCGGCGCTTCGCGCCCCCGTCGTCCTGCTTGCGGACCTGGGCCTCGAGCTCTTCCATGAGGCTCGCGACCCCGGCGAAGAAGTTCCAGCCGCTCTTCGAGGCGTTGTAGGCGCCCGTGTCCGTGACGAGCCGGGCCTGGACCGTGGCGTCGCCTCCGCGATGGGTCGCATGCGGGGTGATGTGCAGCGAGAGGAGGCGCGGCTTCGCGTGGCGGGCGATCTTGCGGAGCCCGCTCGCGATCACCTTGTCGATCTCGGTCAGGATCGTGGGATCGCCCGAACCCCTCAGCCCGTGGACCTGGACGTAGACGTCCCCGACGCTCACCGAGCTCGCGTTCTCCCCGCCGCCGACGGCGAGACCCAGGAGGTCGCCCTGGGAGACGATCCCGACGGGCTTGTCCTTCTCGACGACGAAGACGCTCGACGCCTTGCGCCGGGTCATCAGCGCCGCGGCGACGCCCGTGGTGGTGCCCGTGGGCACCGTGAGCGCGGGGCTCGACATGATGGTGCGGATCTCGACGTCGAAGACGTTCCCCCGGTTGTCCGGGTCCTTTTTCCCCCCGGTGACCGGGCGCCAGAGCACGCGGCCCAGGTCGGCGATGCCGACGGCTCCGCTGAGCCTTCCGGATTTGTCGACGACCGGGAGCGGGTGCTCCTCCAGGAGTCGGATCTGGTGGAAGAGCGTGCCGCAGGGTTCGGTCTCTTTGAGGGTGAGTCCGACGGGGCTCGCCACCTCTTCGACACGATGGGCGGCGAGCTCGGGAAGGCTGGTGAGGGCCCGGACCAGGTCGGTGCGCGAGACGATGCCGATGAGCTCGCCCTTCGCTCCGACCACCGGCGCGCCGCGAAGGCCGGCGGCGAGCAGCTGCTCGGCGAGCTCCGGATAGCTCGTGGTCGGGGTGAGCAGGGGGGGCAGGACGAGGAGGTTCTCGACCTTCGTCATCAACGGCAGGTTCACCCGGCGGGCGATCGTTTCAATG